>JBFWIO010000462.1:0-2493 GCA_050255955.1 Victivallaceae bacterium | reverse complement strand
CTCGTGCATCACTCCGCCGGCCGCAAGATACTTGTCTTCGCAGTGGTCGAGGATCGGCAACCCGAAAGAGTGGGCGTATTCCGCCACATGGCGCATCAGCGCATGATCCTGAACGCACCCGCCGTCGTCGCTCAGCGCCACCACTCCGGCGGCGTGGAGGCCGCCGATGCCGGCCATTTCAAGACCTTCGCGGTTTTTGGTAAGACATCCGCAGGGGAGCACCCGGACCATGCCGGTGTCGGCGGCGGTGCGGCGCAGGAATTCAATCGCGCCGGGGGTATCGGCGGCGGGGGTGGTGTTTGGCATGGCGACGATCGAGGTGAAGCCGCCCGCCGCCGCCGCCATGGTGCCGGTGGCAATGGTCTCGGCGACGGTGTTGCCGGGGTGGCGCAAATGGACGTGAATGTCGATGAAGCCCGGCGTGACTACCATGCCGGAGACGTCGATCACCTCGGCGTCTTTGAGTTTGACCGGATCGGCGATGAAACTGCCGTTGATGCCGATGTCCATTACCTGATCGAGCTTGCGACCGGGGTCGACCACCCGGCCGCCTTTGAGGATCATAGAAGAATTTTTCATTTGTTAGCACATCCTGCGACTAAGAACAACACTGCCATGCGGACCGCCAAACCGTTGGTGACCTGTTCGAGAATGACCGAATTGGGACCGTCGGCGACCGCCGAGTCGAGCTCGACGTCGCGGTTGATCGGGCCGGGGTGCATGACCAGCGCGTCCGGCTTGAGGTACTTGACGGTTTCGGTGTTGAGGCCGAAAAAGCGCGCGTATTCGCCGGTGCTCGGGAAGAACCCGGCGGTCTGGCGCTCGTGCTGGATACGGAGCAGATTGACGACGTCGGCTCCGGAGAGCGCCTCCTTGAGATTGTGGCAGACCTTGACCCCCTCGATCGCGCCGAATTCGCGCGGCACCAGCGTGGCGGGGCCGGCGAGAATCACTTCGGCGCCGAGCTTGCGCAGGCCCCAGATGTTGCTGCGGGCGACCCGGCTGTGGAGGATGTCGCCGACAATCGCCACCTTGAGCCCCTCGATGGAGCCCTTGTGCTGGCGGATGGTGAAGAGGTCGAGCAGTGCCTGGGTGGGGTGGCTGTGAGCGCCGTCGCCGGCGTTGATTACGCCGCACTTGACCTGCTTGGCGATGAAGTTCTGGGCGCCGGGGGCGCGGTGGCGGACCACCAGGAGATCGACTTGCAGCGCCTCGATGTTGCGGACGGTGTCGAGCAGTGTTTCGCCTTTTTTGAGGCTGCTGGAGTCGGCCGCGATGTTGACGATGTCGGCGCTCAGCCGCTGCTCGGCGAGCTCAAAGGAGACCCGGGTCCGGGTCGAGGGCTCGACGAAGAAATTGACCACCGTTTTGCCGCGCAGCGCGGGGACTTTTTTGACATTCCGCTCGGAGACCTTGCGGAACTCCTCGGCGGTGTCGAGGATGTGCTCGATCTCTTCGCGGCTCAAGTCGTAGAGGCTCAGGAGATCTTTGCGGTTCCATCTGATATCAGTCATGATTGTTTTTCCCAAATTGCATCGCAATCGTCATTTTCAGCGAGTTCGACCACCACCTTGTGATCCGGAGCGATCCGGACGTTGAAGCCGGTGTAGTCGGCGCGGATCGGGAATTCGGGCTGGCCGCGGTCGACAAGCACCGCCAGCCGGATCAGCGCCGGGCGGCCGTAGTCGGTCAGCGCGTCGAGTGCGGCGCGGATGGTGCGTCCGGTGGTGAGAACGTCATCGACCAGGATCACTTTCATGTCCTGCATGTCAAAAGGGATCACGGTTTCGCGGATCAGCGGCAGGCCGCTTCGCAAGCCGACGTCGTCGCGGTACATGGAGATGTCGAGTTTGCCGATGAGGGGGGAGCGTCCGGTGCGGCGCTCGATTTCGGCGCCGAGCCGTTCGGCCAGCGGAACGCCCTGCCGGTAGAGACCGACCAAAGCGAAATCGTCGGGATCGGCGGACACTCCGGCGAGAATTTCACCGGCGATCCGCTCAAGGGCTTCCTGCAGCCGGCCGGCGTTGAAGAGTTCTTTTTTGTCCATAAAAAATCCTGTCCGGGGCGAAAAAACCGTCTGTTTTCGGAATGGCTTGCGCACCTTGCCAAAGATACTTGCATAATCGTTTTTTTCAATCGGCGATGATCATTTTTATGGAACTTTTTTTGGCGAAAGGAGCGGTGCGGCGAATGACCGCCGGCGGCGGCATATCCGCACCTCAGGTCCGGGGCGGACCGGGGAGGGTGAAAATGAACCGGCTGCCGCGGCCGGGTTCGCTCTCGACGCTGATGTCGCCGCCGTGCCGGGTGATGAATTCCCGGCAGAGAATGAGGCCGAGTCCGGTTCCGCTTTCGTGATCCGTTCCCGGCGTCGAGTGGTTCTGGTCGATCCGGAAAAGTTTCGCTATGGTTTCTTCGCTCATTCCCACCCCGTTGTCGGAAACCGAAATCCGGCAGCCGTCCGTTTGGGTTTGCGCGGCGATGACGATCCGC
>JBFWIO010000461.1:0-2523 GCA_050255955.1 Victivallaceae bacterium | reverse complement strand
CGCCCTCCGCGATTACCTGCGAAAGCATTCCGATGCGGCGACGGCATACGGCGAGCTCAAAAAGGCGCTCGCACTCCAGTTCCCCGACGACATCGATTCCTACTGCGCCGCCAAGTCGGATTTCCTCTCCGGGTTGCTTGCCGCCGCCGGACTCGAAGCGGCTCAAGTCAGCTCCATCAACCGGCTCAACCGGAACTTCGGCAAGGCATAAAAAGATGACGGGCAAAAAAAACGGGCCGGAAAAATTCCGGCCCGTTCGGGGAAAGGTTCGGGTTATTTGCCCTGCATCATCGCGGCGACGTCGGCCGCGGCCTCGGTGGTCGGTTTGATGTCAAAGGTTTCCACCAGCACCTTGGCCACGCCCGGCGAGAGGAACGCCGGGAGGGTCGGCCCGAGCCGGATGTTCTTGAAGCCGAGCGACAGCACCGCCAGCAGCACCGCGACCGCCTTTTGCTCGTACCAGGCGATGTCAAACGACAGCGGAAGCTTGTTGACGTCGTCGAGCCCGAAAACTTCCTTGAGTTTGAGCGCGATCACCGCGAGGCTGTAACTGTCGTTGCACTGACCGGCGTCGAGGACGCGCGGGATGCCGCCGATGTCGCCCAAAGGCAGTTTGTTGTAGCGGTACTTGGCGCACCCGGCGGTCAGGATCACGGTGTCCTTGGGCAGGTCGTTGGCGACTTCGGTGAAGTATTCGCGTTTGCGCTGCCGCCCGTCGCAGCCGGCCATGACCACGAAGCGCTTGATCGCGCCGGATTTGACCGCCTCGACCACCTTGTCCGCGAGCGCCAGCACCTGGCCGTGGGCGAAGCCGCCGACGATTTCACCGTCCTCGATCGCGGTCGGCGGCGGGCATTTTTGCGCCATCGCGATAATCGCCGAGAAGTCCTTGGCCTTGCCGTTTTCGCGGTCGGCGATGTGGGGCACTCCGGGGTAGCCGGCCATGCCGGTGGTGAAAATCCGGTCGCGGTAGCTGTCCTGGACCGGAGTGATGCAGTTGGTGGTCATCAGGATCGGCCCGTTGAAACTGGCGAATTCGACGTTCTGGCGGTGCCAGGCGTTGCCGTAGTTGCCGTAGAGATGGGCATACTTCTTGAGTTCCGGATAGTAGTGGGCGGGGAGCATTTCGCTGTGGGTGTAAATGTCGATCCCGGCGTCTTTGGACTGTTCGAGGAGTTCCTTCATGTCGCGCAGATCGTGGCCGGAGACCAGGATCCCGGGGCGGGCGCCGACGCCGGTTTTGACTTTGGTGACCTGCGGCGTGCCGTAGGTGCCGGTGTTGGCGGCGTCGAGGAGGGCCATCGTCTTGACCGCGACGCTGCCGCATTCGAGCACCAGACCGGTCAGCTCGGCGGCGGAGAGATCGCGGGTGGTCGCGGCCAGCGCCCGGAAAGCGAAGTCATAGATCGCGTCGTCTTCCTTGCCCAGCATCGCGGCGTGGTCGGCGTAGGCGGCGATCCCTTTGAGCCCGTAGATCAGCAGCTCGCGGAGCGAACGGATGTCTTCGTTTTCACACGAGAGCACCCCGAGCGGAGCATCCGCCGCCCCGGTGCCGGTGAGCGCTTTGGCGCGTTCAAGCTGGGCATCGAGCCGGGCGTTGTCAAAGTTGGCGTTGGTGATGGTCATAAACAGCGACTGGACGATGAAGAGACCGAGTTCGCGATCCGGCTTGCGGGTCAGCGTGATCAGCTTCAACTGCCGGACCAGCTCATCCATGCGGTTGGCGGTCTCCGGTTTTTTGCCGCAGACCCCGCCCATCGTACAACCATGGTTCCCCGCCGTTTCCTGGCATTGAAAACAGAACATGTTCATTTCTTCTCTCCTTTTCGTTATGACTGGACTTCACCGTCGATGCCGACGATCTTGATTTTTACCGGAATATCTTTGCCGGCTTTGGCCAGCGCTTTTTCGACGATCGCGGTCGTGCCGCCGCAGCAGGGAACTTCCATCCGGGCCACGGTGACCGAGCGTATGCGGTGTTGCCTGAAGATTTCGGCGAGCTTGTCGACGTAGCTTTCGAGGTCTTCATCGAGTTTGGGACAGAATACCACCAGAATTTTGCCTTCGAGCAGGTCGCGGTGGAAACTTCCATAGGCGTGGGCCACGCAGTCGGCCGAAACCAGCAGCTCGGCGTCGTCGAAATACGCCGCCGCCGGGTTGAGGAGCCGTAGCTGGATCGGCCACTGCCGCAGCGCCGACGCGCCGCCGGCGAGTTCGCGGGCGGGTTTTGCTTCGATCTTTTTGGCCAGCGTGCCGGGACAGCCGCAGGGGAGTTTTTCCGGCTCCTCGAACGACGGAACCGGGATGCCGAGTTCCTTGAGGCGGGCGACCCCGATTTCGAGGAATTTGTACTCGCCGTGATCCTTGAGGTGTTTCAGGTGGGCGCGGATGGTGTTTTCCCCCTGGCGGGCGATGTGCTCCATCACCTTGCGCTCATCGTACGGTTCGGCTTCGCGCTCGACCACCTGGATCGCGCCGACCGGGCACTCGCCGATACAGGCGCCGAGTCCGTCGCAGAAAAGG
>JBFWIO010000460.1:0-2526 GCA_050255955.1 Victivallaceae bacterium | reverse complement strand
TCGGCCTCCTGACGGATACGGGCGGCTTCGGAATCGGCGGCGGGCACGATTTTGACCGAGTAAGCCCGGGCGGCGAGAATGGTGGCTTCTTTTTTCTCCATCGCGCCGATCACTTCCTGGAAAGCGGGAGCCACTTTCTCCACCGGCGGGTGGACGTCGAGCAGATTGACCGCCACCACGTCGATGCCGAGCTTGTTTTCTTCGGCGCGCTTCTGGATGCGGTCACGCATGATTTCGGCGGCGATGCTGCGGCCGTCGGACATGATGTGCATCAGCGAACAGCTCGCAAAGTATTCGGTGGCGACTTCCTCGCTGAGCCGTTTGAGAATCACGTCGGAATCGCGGTTGCTGTAGGCATAGTCCATAATGTCGGCTTCGCGGATGCGGTACTGTACCGGCATCGCCAGTCCGATGAAAGCGATGGAGACCGCTTTGCGATCCTTGTCGTCACGAGCGAGGTTGCCTTCGGGCTCGACGGCGACGATGAATTCGTTTTCGTTGTCCATGTGGGCCTTGGTCCAGAGGACGACTTCGGGACGTTTTTTATTGTCGCCGGAGGCACCGCTTTTGGCGCCGACCATGATTTCATGAATCCGGCTGCAGGAGAAGCGGTTGATGCCGCCAAAGGGCCACGGCAATTCAAAATAAACCCCGGACTTGAGCGGCTTCGGCGATACCACCCGGCCGAAACGTTCACGAATGCCGACCTGGTCCGGTCCGACCTCATAAATCGATGTCGAGAGCCAGAGCACCAGCAGCCAAACCACCGCAAGCGGAAAAAGCGAACGCTCAATGAAAGAGTAAATCCAGGTTCCGGAAACCTTGAACCCGAACTGATAGTCGAGCGCGTCGGCCATGTTGCGCATCACTCCGCCCGGCTCGGTGAAGAGGGACAGAAGTCTGCTTTCAAAAATCGGACGCGATTCCTCAAGCGTCCGCGGCCGGTAGAATTCGATGATGAAGTTGAGTACAAACTCGGCGCCGAGGATGGCCACGATCCAGAACAATATCCAGGCCAGTTTGGTATCGACCGTCGGAAGTTTGTAGTGGTTGCAGATCGAACTCACCGTTGCCGCGAGCATCACTCCGGAAGCGGCGACCAGCCAGCTCCCGACCGGACGCAGCCAGCGGTAAGCCGGATTGCGCGACTGACCGACATAAAAAGCACCGGTGAAGATCGTCAGCAGCATCAAAATCGCCGAAACCAGCGCCGAATTGAGCGAATTGACCGGGAAAACCCGGCCCCCGATGCGGGTTACCTGCCAGTAGCGGTAGAACAAAAACAAAAAGAGCGCGACGCCGAGCGCGGCGACCACGGTGACGACATAAGGCGCGTATTTGCGATAGTTGTCAAACGAACGCCCGGCGGTGAAGCGCACATCCTCCTCGACGTTGAGGGCGCGATTTTCCTTGCGTTTTTCGAGCAGTGATTTCTCTTCGTTTTCGACTGCGGCGGCATTGTCGAGCATGCCGTAGATCAGCGCGGCGATCGAGAACAGCAAAGTGGCCGAAAGCGGAATCACCGCCAGTGCAAAGACGTCGGAACCGGCAAATTTGTCCTTGATGATGCCAAGCGTCACCACCAGTGCAAGCAGCACCGCGGACATGATTATACTGATGACCGACAGTCGGATCATCAGCCGGGCGCGATCAATCGCCGCCCTCAGATTGTTGCGACTATCCATGTGGGTGTATTCCTCCATAGTTATGTAATTTGTGCTCTTTTTGCCACTATTTTTCCGGTTGCCCCCATTAAAAATGTATATATTAATACACCGCGGACCTCAAAAAGGCAAGCCGTTTTTCCACGAAAGAAGTTAAATTTTTATGCGCGGTTGAAAAAGACTTTGCAATAACCGTAAATAATAAAACCGACAGTCGGCGCAAGTCCGGCGATAATCGGATTCATCACTCCCCGCTTGCCGAGCACCAGAAAAATCTGGGCCAGAACAATATAGATGACGATGATCACCACCGCCATGATGATCGCCAGGAGACTTCCCGAGCGTTCATTCTTGGTCGCCAGCGGAATTCCGAGAAAAACCGCGAGAAAGCACGCCCAGGGGAAAGCCAGCCGGTAATAGAAGACGGTCATGTAGATCGATTTGACGCGGTGGGCCATGTCGGGATTGCGGCTGACCAGATTCCAGATCACCCAGGTGGACAACTCCTCCTCGTCCTTGATCGCGTTGAAAATATCCTCCGGGGTCTCCGAAATTTCGGTCAGGGGAAAGGTCATCTCCGCAAAATGCTCCGACTTTTTGGACATCAGCCCGTCCCGGCTGTAGGGCGTGCGAATGACGCGGTCGAAAATCCAGCCCTTCTTTTCGTCAAATATCACTTTGGCGGCGGAAAGATCCCACTCCAAAGTGCCGTCGGCGCGGTATTTTTTGAGAATCACCCCGGAATTTTCCTTGCCGGAGCTGAATGAACTGAAAAACCAGCTCCGGTCGCGGCCGGGACTGCGGTAAGTCAGGAGTTTCTGATCCTCGTTTTTCTTGACGGCGCTCTCCCGGATCACCTTGG
>JBFWIO010000459.1:0-2538 GCA_050255955.1 Victivallaceae bacterium | reverse complement strand
GATCTTTCGCCTTATACATATACCCGTATGGGTATAATATATCCCTATCACGCGGAATTTCAAACCGGGGAAGCGGTTTTTCAAAAAAAAACCGGGAGAGAATATCTCCCGGCGAGCGGCTTAAAGATCAGGGCCGCAGCACGTACTGCCCCGGTTCGAGGGTGGCGGCGTAGCTCCCCTCACCCGCTTTGATCTCAACTTTGCCGACCTCTTTTTCGTCCCTGATCAGCGTGCGGACGCCGGGGGCGAGGTCGAGGATCAATACTTGCGTTCCCGGCTTGGCGACCTGCCAGGAGACCGCCCTGGCGCTCGGCTGGAGCGCGTCGCCGAAGTCAACCAGACGGCCGGCGACGTTCAGCACGATCCGTCCGTCGCGTTCAAGCGTCGTTGCCGGAAGCGGTGCGGCGGCTCCATCCTGAACTTGAATCAGGTTCAGAAAAACGTTGCCGGGGCCGGTGACTTCGGTGCGGCTCCCTTTGGCCTCGGGGGCGTCCGGGACCCGCGGCGGGAAGTATTCCCCGCCGACGGTATGGGCGGCTTTGCCGGTCAGAATGGTCTTCTTGGCCGACGCCGGAATCAAAGTTTCCATGGTCAGCTTGCCGACCGGGCCGTTGGGGGCGTAGACGACTTCGATGCGGCCGTCTTTCTCGACCGGCGCGGCGAAGCTGGTCAGCTGGAAGATCGGAATCACCCGGTCGGCCGCCTTGGTGAAACGGTCGAGCACCGCCAGCAGCGCGGGCGTATCGGGCTTCCCGAGCGGGAGATAGACGAAAGTCCGCGAATAGGATTTGACCCGGCCGGGATAGAGAATCCCGAGATCGACTTCCATAAACGCCCAGTCGGGCTTCTTGTCCGACGGCCCCCAACCGGCGGCGACCGTCCTGCCGTTGCGGAAAATCCCTTCGGAATTCATCTCGTCGAGATCGGCCGGCGGCCACCAGCCCTTGACCTCCTGGCCGCCGGAGTTGGCGGTGAACTGAGGCCCCATCGACAGGCTCTTCTGTTCGGGGTCGAGGAAACGCATCGCCGAATGTGACACCGTACTCTTGGCGAAGTTCCAATCATAAGGCATCCCGTATGTCTTGTACTGCCCGAGGTCGGCGGCAAGGTGGCCGCGATAATAAATCTGGAACGCTCCGGCATCGAGGTGCTGGTGGTTGCGCAAATGGTGATCCGCACCGTGCATGGTAATGACCACATCATTGGAGTTTTTGCCGAAATTCCAGCCGGTGCGGACCGTCAACCCCGGCAGAGGGGCGCTTGTGGCGCGGAGCAAGGGCAGCTCGGCGCGGCGGTCTTGCGGCTTCAGAAAGGGATCGTTGACCAGCAGGAAAAACACCGGGTCGGTCGGATAATCCATTTTGGGCCGCAGCCGCCGGAACTCCTCTTTGAGCTCGGGGTCAGGCCACAGCGCGAGGGCGGTCAGCAGCACCGGCTGGTTGCCGAAGCGGCGCGGAGCCCAGGCCCAGTTGGCGTCGCCCTCGACCAGCAGCCGTTCATCGGGAGTGCGGATGTAGTGCCAGTAGTAGGGAACCCGGGCGGTTTCGGGAGCGAGGAGGTCGTAATTGAACGTGCGGCGAAACTGGAGCGCGGCAAAAAGATCCCACGAAAAGCGGTAGCCGCCGTAGCCGGAGCCCTGATCATGGCGGCCGCTCTGATAGAGAAAACGCTTGGCGGGCTGGAATTTTTCCAGCATTTCATACATTGCGTAGCGATAAGGCACGGGATCCTCGTCGTAGACCGCGATCGCCATGGCGAGGAGGTCGCGCGACAATTGCGCTTCATTGCCGTGCCCGACATTGACCGACTGCTTAAAGGGCGGCCAGCCGATTTCGAGTTCGCCGGCAAGATAAAGCATGCGTTCGCGGAACCACTTTTTTTCTTCCGGGGTCAACAGATCGTAACACCAGTCGTAGACCTGCGAGGTGCGGTAGATCATTTCGCCGACTTTGCGGCAGATGTCCTGCCCGTTGCCGAAAATAACCCGGCCGAGATAGGCCCTGTCGAGCTCGATTGCCTCGCGCCCCACGGTGCGGTCGCCGGTGACGAGGTAATAAAAGGCCTTCTGCGAAATCGCTTCGGCGACTTCGGGGTCGTACATCACCTCTTTTTCCGGCGGCGGATTGAAAACGAACGGCTTGCGGGCGGCCGCCGATACCGCTTTCCAGACTTCGGCGTTGACTCCTTCGTTCAAACCTGCTTTGATTTTGGCCAGCGCCTCGGGGTTGACCAGCAGCCGGGGATGGCGCGCCGGCGGAGCAAAGGGCGGCTGATAATTCTGTGCCGGCTTGGGCACGGCGACCGCGGCCTGCGGCGTGAAAACGAGATCGGCGAGAGTGGTTTTCTTCTCATCGTAGCGGATGCGGAGCCGCCGGGGTTCGGTGCCGAAATCGATGCGGTCGATCTCGTACTCGGTGTCGGTTTTGTTGGGGTGAAGCAAACGCCGCTGGCGCTTGACGCCGTCGTCCCACTCGAATTCGGCGGTGTGCTCGACTCCGACCGGAACTTTGGATTTGGTATGGACACTGAACCAGTATA
>JBFWIO010000458.1:0-2542 GCA_050255955.1 Victivallaceae bacterium | reverse complement strand
GGCTCCGGGGAAAGGGGGGGAGCGTGCTTGCGCACGGCTCCGGGGAAGGGGAGGAGCGTGCTTGCGCACGGCTCCGGGGAAGGGGAGGAGCGTGCTTGCGCACGGCTCCGGGGAAGGGGAGCTTGCGCGGTATCGTCGATGACCGCGGGGCATTCTCCGGTGGCGGTGAATGCCCGCGGCAAGTACGCCCGGCGCAGATTCAGCCGTTGTACCGGCCGTGGGTTTCGGCTGCTTCAACCAGCGCGCGCAAGTTTTCCGGCGGAGTGTCGCGGCCGCACTGGTCGCCCGTCGAGAGAATGAAGCCTCCACCCGCCGCTGCCGCCTCGATCGCACGGCGGGCCGCAGCGGTCACCGTTTCCGGTGTGCCCCGCAGCATTACATCGGTGGTGTGGAGATTGCCCTTGAGCACCAGCTTGTTACCGTAAAGACGCTTGAGCGTCGCCAGATCGCAGTCGCCCATCGGCGGAATTTCCAGCGGATCAATCACCGTAAGCACGGTGTTTTCCGCCATCAGTTTGACCAGCGCGCTCTCCGGGCCGCAGGAGTGGATGTGGCTGAAGTAACCATATTCGGCCGCCGGTTCAATCCCCCGGCGGATCGCCGGAAGCAGGTTTTCGGCGATAAAATTGATATCCTGCAATATCAGGCTGCCGGAACCGCCGAAACAGAGAAAGTCCGGCCGGCAATCCGGCGGCAGGGTCTTGAGAAAAGCCATTTTGCGCTCGACCGCGTCCATTCGTTTGCATCGAAGCTCAGTCAGTTTCTCCGGATGGTCAAAGTAGTCGTACAATCGCTCCGGCGTGTTGATTACGCAACTGCCAATGACGAAAATTCCCAGCAGGCCGCGATCACCCAGCAACTCCTTGGTCCGGCGCAGCCCGGCGAGGCCGCGCTCGACCGGCTTCACTCCGGTGAGCGGCCGGTAATCACGCGGCTCCTCCGGCAATCCGACGTCGGCGGGCCGGACATTCATCGCCGGAGTCTGGTTGCGCCAGTAGACGTCTACCGTCGGATGCCAGGCCCCGTCCGGGCCGCGACGCCGGGTGATGATCGACGATTCGGATTCGCCCACCACATAACGCGGATTGGCAGTATCAAAATTTTCGATCTCAGCCTCCTCCCAGGGAAATGCAAACGGGAAATAGCCGTCCATCAAAGCGTCGATGCCGTAATATTCGGCCGCCCGGATGTAGGCTTCCCAGATCGGCGGATCGTTGTACAGATAAATATCCCACCACGGTTTGCCGGTCAGTTTGGCGGGGATCATATTGGAGATATCCGGCGAAGCCGGAACGCGGTCGGGGATTCCCCCGCTTAAAACTTTAAACAGTCTCTGCCGTGAAGTCATCATTTTATTCTCCCGCATTTTTGCCGTCGATAACTCTGCCGTCATCGGCATTATTGCGTTTCATGCCCGACAGGAATTTAAACATTTCCGCCACATCCTTGAGTCCGGCCACCGAGAACCACGCGGTGGTAATGAAGCTGAGCACAAAAAACAACATGAAGTACCAAAACCAGAACCTCAGCGCCATTTGATCGCTCAACACCCCCGCGAAATGAGCCGCCTGTCCGGCAATGAACAGCGTAAACCACCACAATGACCAGCCGATTGCCGCATAAGCAATTATTTTGTCCGAAAACGTAAATTCAGCGGTTATCCCGGTCAACCGCTGATACCATGGCAGCTCGGCCGCCGGAGCGCCGCCGGTCTCGTCGCGATGAAGCATCCCGCGAAGATCAAAACGTTTACGAGCCGGACTCAGTAACGAAAAGACAACGTAACTGATCAGCGCCGACAACAGGCAAAAAAACCAGACCACTTGTCCGTTTACCGGCATTTTTTCCGAATTATGCACCCAGAATGTCCAGTTCGGAAATGCGTTGAACATCAGGGAGGCAAAGTTACGCCAATATTGCTGAAGAAGGATTGCGCCAATCGAAATGGCCGCTCCGATACTCAGCGCCGCGGTCGCTCCGGAGGCCGTTCCCCAGCGGGTGTACAACCCGCCTACAATCGCGGCGCCGGAACCCGAAAAAATGGCGCCGGTAATCGCCCAGAAAAGCAGAATGTGTTCGGTCTGCCGGAAAAAGAGCGAGAAGAAAAATGCGTAGACCCCGACCCCGACAATCGAGCAGCGCAGCACCAGAAGATGAGTCTTGGGCGCAAAAGGTTTTTTCCTGAACGGCATAATCACATCCTGAATGAAAATACTGCCCCAGCTGTGCATATAGGTATTGTCGGTACTGATCATTGCCGCCAGCATCACGGCGACGAAAAGACCCGTCAGTCCGATCGGCAACAACCGCGTGAGCACCATCGGTACGATCATCTGCTGCTTGAGTTGCGGATTCCGGAGATCGCCGAGACTGGCGTCCACTTCGGCCGCCATGGCCGCGTATTCAGGGCTGTGCATCACCGCAAACGCGGTAATCGGAATGACGATCATGATAATCCACTGGGTGACGCCGCGCCAGCTCCCGAGCAGGTTGGCCATTTTTGCCTCATGAGCGGATTTTGCCGCCACCTGATAACCCGATG
>JBFWIO010000457.1:0-2545 GCA_050255955.1 Victivallaceae bacterium | reverse complement strand
CAGAAAAGGCCCGCAGAAAGTCTGCGGCATCCCCCACTTCCCGGCGACCTCCGCTTCGGCTTCCGCCTGAAGATCCTTGCGCGACGACACCAGTTCGTGAACCATCAGCGTCGGGATCAGCAGCACCAGCAGAATCACCCCGATCACCACCAGCTTGACGGTAATCGACTTTCGGAGTTTTTCCCGGAAATCGGCCATCCATACCATGCGTGTTTCATTCATTTCCCACCTCGTCAAATATTGGCAAGTTTAATTAACCGGCTCTCCGATGATGAAAATCGAAGCAAGATAGACATCGAGCGGCGCAAAATCAGCCGGCGCCTGGTCAAAGGCGCCGCGGCGCGACTCCATCAGGATGCCGCGTTTGTCAAATGGGGTGCCGGTGACTTTGATCACCAGCTCGTGCTCGCGGTCCGGATCGAGATCGTTGCCGATCCGGGCATTGGCGATCCGGTGATAGCCGCAATAGGAGTCAAAAAATTTGTACTCATGCAGAACCCTTTTGCCGTCAAGGGTGATATCCGCCGCGCCGCAGCCGGGACCGAGGAGGTTGTAGAGCGAAACTTTGCTGCCCTTGAATCTGAATCTAAGCTCGGCCCCGGGCGCGAGTTTCCAGAGCTTGTCGGCGCGGTTGCGAAAGGGACGGCCCTGCGGGGTATCGAGATTAACTTCGCTCACACTCCCGCTCAGCCGGACAAAGGGCGAATCGAGCGGAATCGCCCTGGTGTCGGCGAAACAGGCCGGATCGTTCGCCGGCGGCAGTGGCAGATGACTTCCCGGCGTGCCCGCGGGTTCGATTTTCTCCAGCGCTTTTTTGAGGGCCTCGGCGTAGAGCACATGACCGGTATCAAGATAGGGATGGACGCCGTCGCCGGAGAAAATGATCTTGCCGTCCGCCGTCCGGGGTATCGCCGCCACCGCGTCAAGCGAGCTCCCGGAAACCGCGATCATTTCCGACTCGGGCCCCTTCATCACGAGCTTGTCATCCTTGAGAAGCCTGATCACTTCCGAGCCGAGATAGACTGAGGGAATTTGGTAATAATCGGCGACCGCCTCCATGGTCGAGGTTGAAAGCTTGGTCTTGTTTTCGCCGATCAACTTGAGGTCTTGGGCGGTGACGGTGTATACAAAGCAAATATCGGTTTCGGGCAATTCCGTCCAGATGTGGCGGACTATTCCCTCCATCGAACGCAGGATGTCGGCGGCTCTGCGCCCGTTGTCGTTGACCGCGAATTCGACGAAGACCAGATCCGGCCGGTGCCGCAGCACATCGGGCCCGAGCCGGAAAGCGCCGAGCTCGGAACCGGTTCCGCCGATCGCCGCCTGGATTTCAGTGATCGGCGACTTGGGGAAGCGCTTGCGCAAATCATCGAGGCTCCGCACCCGCCAGCCATTCTGCTCGGTGATGCTGCCGCCGAGGTAAGCGATCGCAACCGGTTGGCCGCCGCGAAGCTTGGCATAGAAATTGGGCAGGCCGCCGCGGATGAAGTATTCCGCCTGGGGGCGGATGGCGATAGACTCCGGATCGATTTTTTCCGCCGCCCCCGCCCCGATAAGCACGCCGGCGGTCACGAAGCCGCCGAGAAGCATCGCTTTCATCCGATTTCTCCTGTTTTCCGACTTGATTTACTGATCATACGATATCCCGGATTGATTCGTATGTCAAATCGGAAACACGAAAAAAAATCCGTTAAAATTCAGGCGCGACGTAGTTCTTCACCCCGCCGTACGCGTTGAAATAGCGGTAGTACCAGAACATCAATCCAAGCGCGACAAACGAAAGCGCGGAGGCGATGAAAAATGTGTGTTCGTAAGCATGCCCCGACGCGTCGAGATAAAGCCCCAGAAGCGGCACCGCGAAAAAGTTCACTGTCCCGCTCAGAAATCCGCCGACGATCCCGTACTGGGCGAACTGCGAACGCGGGAAAAGCCGCATCGTCAGCGACGCCGAGGTCGTCCAGTAAATCCCTGCCACCACCGACTGCGTCACCATCGCGATTGCGAAAGTCCGTTGGTCGCAGATGAAAAACCCGCTGAGCAACGTGGTAATCGAGTAAATGCCGATGGTCACCATCACGCAGCGGAGCGGATGGAAGCGGTCGACCCACGCCCCCAGCGGATAGGCGAGCACCATCGAAATCACGTAGCTGTAAGCGCCGAGTTTGCCGAAATAATCCATATCGATCTGAAGTTTTTTGGCGTAAAAGGCGATAAAAACGCCCGACGGCAGCCAGACCAGCCCGTTGACGATCAGCATCGAGAACAACAGCCAGTAATAAGGCGAACTGGCACAGCGCCCGAGGTACTCAAAGCCGGTCTGCCAGTTGCTCTTGCCCGGCTCCTGAGCGGGTGGCGGCGGGTATTCGCCTTCGCGAACGAAGCAGCAGAGGAGAGAAATGCCGACCGCGTAAACTAACGCCAGGGTGCCGAACACCACCGCGTGATTTTTTTCGGCATAGCCGAAGAGGAAGTAGTTGAAGAGGCAACCCACCACCAGACTGACGATCCGGAACAGGCCGAAAAAGCGCCCGAGGAGCTCGCGCGG
>JBFWIO010000456.1:0-2557 GCA_050255955.1 Victivallaceae bacterium | reverse complement strand
CGATTCCCGCGCCGCTCCGCGCGGAAACTTCAACGATCCGACTGTGGGGATTGACGCGGCGGAGATTGCCGATGCACAAGTCCCGATCGTAGCCGAGCACTTCGGCGAGATCGATCTTGGTCAGCAAAACCACCTCGGCGGCGATGAAAAGCCCCGGATATTTGAGCGGCTTTTCCTCTCCCTCCGGAGTCGAGAGCAAAGCGATTTTGCAATCTTCCCCGAGATCAAACGCAACCGGGCAGACCAGGTTGCCGACGTTTTCCAGAATCACCAGACCGGTGCCCGGCGGCACCGCCGCATCGAGCACGTCGCGGACCTGCCCGGCATTGAGGTGACAGCTTTCATGCACTTCGATCTGGGTCACCGGTGCGCCGGTCCGGCGGATGCGCTCGGCATCGGCGTCGCCGTACTGGTCGCCGACGATCACCGCGGCGTGAATACCGCGCGCGGCAAGCATCGGCAAAGTCTTCTCCAGCAACGCGGTCTTGCCCGAGCCGGGCGACGAGATCAAATTGATCGCGGCAATGCCGTGGGCGTGGAACCAGTCGCGGTTGCCCGCCGCGATCGAATCGTTTGCCGCCAGCACCGCACTCTCAAGTTCGACCCGGCGGGTCGTCCCGCGATCGTGCCGATGATCGTGACTGTGGTCACAATCATGGTGATGATGTTCATGGCCGTGGTCGTGATCGTGACCGTGGGAATGGTCGTGGTCATGGCCGTGGTCATGGTGATGATGGCCATGTTCATGATCGTGATCATGGTCATTGCGATGGCCATGTTCATGATCGTGATCATGGAGGAGATGGTGATGCCGGTGTCCATGCCCGGCATTGGCCGCTTCGCAGCCGCAATCTTTACACATCTTCAACCTCAAGGTGTTTCAGTATCAATTCACGTCCGCCTTCGCAGCGGAGAGTATCCTCTCCCCCGCACGACGGGCACTTCCAAACCAATTTTTTGTCTACGCACCGCCCGCCGCAGCTGACGCAGCGGAAGTGCAGATCAAGCATCTCAATTTCGATCGCGCAACCGGCGAGATTCCGGTTGTCAACCGTATCCAGCGCCATCGGCCAGGCAAATTCGAGCGCTTCGCGATCGACTCCGCCGAGGCGGCCGACCGCCACCGCAAGCGTCTTTATCCGACCTCCGTGTTCACGCTGGTAACGGTCGGCGCCATCCACCAGCGATTGGGCAATCGAGAGCTCGTGCATTTCAACAGATCCGCGGCAACTGGTCGCCGTCAGGCTGAATCATCAGCCGGCGGCCGCCCCATTCGCCGAGCAAGGTCACCCGCCCGGCATCATCGTTGACCGTACCGATCCGCGCCGCCATCTCCCCGCCCGGAAAGCTTCGGCAGAGCTTCAGCAAATCCGCTTCCGCGGCCGGATCGGCGATCATCACCACCCGCCCTTCGCAGGCGGCGAACAACGGGTCGATCCCCAGCATCGCGGCCAGCGTCGTGACCGCCGGACTCTTCGGCAAGGCCGCAAGTTCAAGCTCAATTCCGCACCCCGTGCCGGTCACCGCCTCCTCGACCACCGCCCCGACGCCGCCCCGGGTGGGGTCGCGCATAAAGCGGATCCGGTCGCCGGCCGCTTCGGCGGCGGCCAGAATCAAACCGGCAAGCGGCGCGCAGTCGCTTTTGACCCCTTCGCCGCCGATCCGGTGCCGGGCCGCCATCACCGCCATGCCATGTTCGCCGATCGAGCCGGAAACCAGCACCGCGTCGCCCGCTTTGATCCGGTCCTGTCCGAGAATCAAACGGGGATTGCGCCGCCCGATCCCGGCGGTATTGATGTAGAGCCCGTCGACCATGCCGCGCGGCAGAACTTTGGTATCGCCGGTCACCACGGTGACCCCGCTGTCTACGGCGCAGGCGGCGGCGGCATCGAGAATCTGCTGCAAACGGGTTCGCGGCAAGCCCTCCTCCAGGATCAGCGCAAGCGAGAGATACTGCGGAATGCCGCCCGCCACCGCAATGTCGTTGACGGTGCCGCAGACCGCCAATTTTCCGATGTTGCCCCCGGGGAAAAAATGGGGCGTCACCACAAAGGAGTCGGTGGAAAAGACCAGATCGCCCGGCAAACTTGCCGCGTCCGGCAGCGGCGACAACGCCGGATTGCCGAAGCGGGAGAGAATTTCCTCCCGGATCAGCCGGTTGCCGGCCGGACCGCCGCCGCCCTCTGCGAGCGTGATCAAGTGTTCGTCATTCATCGGGTCATTCCATATCGATAAATTGCCGCGCACGCTCCCTCGGAGCTTGCCATACAGGCTCCGACCGGATGCGACGGGGTGCATTTTTTGGCAAAAATCGGACACTCGGCGGGCGTGAGATGGCCGCGCAGAATTTCCGCGCAGCGGCAGCCCGCCGCCGAATACATCGGACGCGAAGGCAACGCGTAACGTTTCGCCGCGTCAAACCGGGCGTAAGCCGGACGCAGGCGGCGGATACCGCCCGGCACCATGCCCATTCCGCGCCACTCGCCGTCGGCACACTCGAAATAACGGTCGATCAACTTCAATGCGTGCTGGTTGCCGCACGGCGCCACCGCCGGTT
>JBFWIO010000455.1:0-2561 GCA_050255955.1 Victivallaceae bacterium | reverse complement strand
TTCAGCGCCTTCCGGAGCACCTACGGCGACTTGCGCGACAATCCCGAGCTGCAGGAAGACCTCGCCAACCGGATCGCCCCCTTCCTCAAGCGCCGGACCAAGGCCGAAGTCTGCGCCGAACTCCCGCCCAAGGAAGAACGCATGATCTTCTGCGACATGCACGGCGAACAGCGCGCCCTGTACGAAACGCTCCGCGAAACCGGCCGCAAACAGCTGGCCGACTGCGAGAGAAGCGACAAACGCATCAACGCCGAGATATTCACGACCCTTTTGCGGCTCCGCCAGACCTGCTGCCATCCGGCGCTGCTGCCGGATTCGCCGTCGGCGCCGTCGGCCAAATTCGAGCTGCTGCAGGAACTTGTCCTCGAACACATCGACAGCGGACACAAGCTCCTTCTCTTCAGCCAGTTCACCTCATTCCTCGCCAAGATCACCGAGTGGCTCGACCGCGACAAAATCGCCTACGAGTACCTCGACGGTTCGACCCGCAACCGGCAGGACCGGGTGGATAATTTCAACAACAATGCCGAAATTCCGATCTTTCTCTTGAGTTTGAAAGCCGGGGGCACCGGGCTTAATTTGACCTCCGCCGACACCGTGATTCTCTGCGACCCGTGGTGGAATCCGGCGGTCGAGCTCCAGGCCGCCGACCGCACCCACCGCATCGGACAGAGTCGTCCGGTAACCAGTTTGAAGCTGCTGGTCCGCGATTCGATCGAGGAAAAAATTCTTGCGCTTCAGGAAAAAAAGCAGCAGATGTTCGACAATGTGATCGACAATCCGAGTATTGCCGCCACCAAGTTCACGATTGAAGATTTGAAGTTCCTGTTGAATTAAAACGGAGTTTCCGCCATGAGAGAAACCATTTGCCAGAAATGCCGTGCGTCCAACAAAAAAGAGGCCGTCGTCTGCAACAGTTGCGGAGCCCGGCTCGATCATGCCGAGGATACCGCTTTTGCCCGGCTCAAGGAGAGCGGCTTTTTCGGAAAACTGGCGGCGCTGCCGTTCCGGATCATCAAGTTTCTGGTCAAGAAGATCTACTGGGTACTCTCGATCGTACTCGGCACCGTCCTGATCGGCGGCTCGCTGCTGCTGATTTTCATGTTCGCCCCGCTCTCCTGGCCGGATTACAAGAATCCGCCGCAAAGCGACATCACCGCGATGGCCGCCCAGACCTCGCTGACAGAGCTCGAAACCCAGGGAACCGCCCGGCTCACCATCGACACCGTCATCAAACTCGGCAACGATTTCCTGACCGCCAAGCCCAAAAAGCAGAGCAACAAACCGGCTCCCCCGCCGGCCGCCCCGAACGACTGGATTTCCAAACTCAAAGTCAGCGGACAGTTCTCCGCCATCAAGTCGGGCGACGAGCAATATGAATTCACCCTGGTCGGCAAAATCAACGAAAAACTGCCCTGGCGTCTGGTCGCCCGTTTCGAGGCCGACCGCGAAAAAGAAGGTATTTTCCTGCCCAATGGCTATCGTTTCGGCTCGGTGCCGATTCCGCGGATCATTTATCTCCGGCTGTTACGCCGGATCGTACCGATGATCAATGCCGATCAGCAGCTTTTGCCGTGGCTGGCCCGCATCCACAACGCAAAAATGGATTTGCGCAACGGCCGCAACGGTGAATTCTATCTCTCCGTCGAACCCTCAAAAAAGAAATACTGATTAAAAACTTGCAAAACCGAAGTTGAAATGCTACTGTATTCCGCTTAAGGATATTCCAACTTTTTATCGAGATTAATGCATATGGAAAAGAAAACCATCCAGAATGTGTCCGCGGCCGTCCGGGAATTGATGAACAAAGCCAACCGGAGCCGCGACCCGGTCGTCCAGATGACGATGCTCAAAGACATCGTCAAACAGGAGCCCGGATTCCTTGCCGCCCGCACCAAACTGCGGGATATGGAGCGCCGTCAGGCGATGGGCACGGGATTCTTCGGTAAACTGATGGCTCAGCTCGGTTCCGTATTCGCCTTGCCGAAAATCAAATCGATGACGGCCAGGGACCCTGAAAAAGCGATGGGCCTTTGCGAAGACCAGTTGCTCAAATCGCTCGATAATCCGATGATGCTGGCCGCGCTCGCCGAGGCCGCCGAAAATGCCGGCGCGATGTTCATCGCGGTCGAGGCCCGTTCGCTGATCCGCGATTTCCACCCCGGCAACCAGGCCAATCTGGTGGAACTGGCCCGTTGCATGCAGGGCAACAATCAGGCTCGCGAAGCGCTGAAAATCATTCAGGACATCGCCTCGCGCTATCCCGGCAACCTTGAGTGGCAATCCGAAGTCCGCGCCGCCGCCGCCCTCGCCAGCCTCGAAAAAGGCAAATGGGAAGAGGAAGGCACCTCGCAGGAAAAAGCAATTGACGTCAAAGGCAACGTCGCCCAGCAGATTCTCGAAGGAACCATCCACGACGCCGGCCAGGCCAACGTGCTGGTCACCCGGCTGCTGGAGGATCTCAAGGAAAAAGAGTCCATCGACACCCGCCGCAAACTGGCCGACGCCTACATGGTGCTTGAAGACTACGACAACGCCATTGCCGAACTCGAAAAAGTGGC
>JBFWIO010000454.1:0-2563 GCA_050255955.1 Victivallaceae bacterium | reverse complement strand
TGGAGCCTCAAAACCAACTGCACCGCGCCGCTGATCCCGGGCTGGGACATGGTCAGCTTCGCCGTCAAAAAAGTGACCGGCGACAAGCTCACTTTGCTGGTCGAATCGCGCTTCCCGGCTTCGCTCAAGACGCCGTTCAAAAAAGACTTCTCGCTCCCGGCCAAGGCGGGTGAGCGCGTCGAATTCGAGCTCTTCACCGGCTATCAGGGCTATGGCTACGACCAGTCCTCGCTCGAAATCAAGCCCGCCAACGGCGAAATCGACCGCGTGCTGGTGGAAAAAATGCGCCCGGGCAAAAAGGCGTCGATTTACGGCGAAGGTACCTACGTCGATGCCAAGAGCCCGCTCAGCCTCGGCGAAAAGCTGATTCCCGCGAAGTAAACCGCTCCGTACCATCAATGCAGTTCAAAGCCATTCCCGTCTTTGCCTCTTTCCGGGGAAGATTGGAGTGGCTTTTGCTTGCCGGGGTGCTGGGGGGGCTGTTGCTCCCGGCGTGGCTGGCGGGACTTGGGGCGGCGGCGCTCTTTGTCCTGATTCCGCGCCGGATGGCGGCGGCGGTTGCGCTTGCGGCGCTGGCGGCGTTTGCCGCGGTCGAAATCTCACACCGGCAAATGGAGCGAACTTTCGTCGCCGTCCTTGACGGACATGATCGCGGCGGCGGGGCGGTGGTCCGGGTCGACGACCCCGGTCTCACCGCGGCTCCCGGCTTCGGGCAGGATTCGCTGATCTCGGCCAAAGTGCGGCAAATCAGGCTTGCGGGTGAACGCGACTGGACGCCGGTTTCGGGAAAGGTGCTGCTTCGGCTCCCCTTTGGCTCTCAATACCGCTTGCGCTACGGCGAAGTGCTCACGGCAAGCGGGCGCTTTGAGCTGCCGGAACCGGGGAGCTCATTTGCCAATTACCTTGCCTCGCGCCGGATCGGAGCGGTGCTGCAAATGCTCGAATTCAAGTCAGACGGGGTCGAGGCGGGGATCTTCGGACGCCTCCTCGCTTGCCGTGACCGGTTGCTGGCGCGGGCCGCCGGCTCAATTGAACCGCCCCGTATCCGCAATGCGATCGCCTCGCTCTATTTCGCGTGCAAAACCGGCCCCGATCCGGTTTCCCGGCGCGACCTGATCCGCTCCGGAACCGTCCATATCTACGCGGTGAGCGGACTTCATGTCGGGATGCTGGCGGTACTGCTTGTGCTGGCGCTGCGCCCACTCCCCTTTCGGCTTCGTTACCTCATACTGCCGGTGCCTCTGGCGCTCTATGTCCTCACCACCGGGGCGAATGTGCCGGCGGCGCGGGCGTTTCTGATGATTGCGGCGTGGTCGATCCTCCGCGCCATGCTGTACCGGGTGCCGCCGGTTACTTTTCTTGTTTACGGTTGCGTCTTTTTTCTGTTGCTCAATCCCGCCAATCTCAACGATCCGGGATTTCGCTACACGTTTGTAATCACCGGGGCGCTGTTGCTGCTGGCCGAGAATTACCGCAACCGGAGCGACCTCGCGCTCGATCCGGTTCCGATGATGCCGCCAGGCCGGGAAACGGAGCGGCTGCGGCGCAAGCTGATCTGGCGCAACCGTCTCTTTTTCGGTCTTGTCAGTTGTACGGTGGCGTTCCTCGCCGGGGCGGCGATCACCCTTGACTTTCAGCAAAGTTTCCTGCCGGGATCGATCGTTGCAAATATCCTGCTGCTGCCGGTGGTGGCGCTGTTGTTTCCGATGCTGGCGGTCAAAATTCTTGCAAGCTTCGTACCGTGGTTTGACACTCTCGCCGGAATCACGCTTGCCGCGCTTTTCGGGGTCATCGACGCGGTGGCGGCGCTGGCGGCGACACTGTTTCCGGCCAGCGCCACCGGACCGATGCCGGCTTGGGGGATAATCCTGCTTTACACCGGGCTGCTGCTGTTGCTCTTCCCCGGCTGGAAGCGGCTTCCGCACCGGCGGCTTGCCGGAGCGCTGATGATCGCCGGGGTGATCGCATATCTCCACATCCGGATGCTCTGTGCATCACCGGCGGCACTGATCGCCTATGGCGGCCGGGCGGAGATTCCGGCGGTGGCGATCGCCGACCCGGCAGCCGGAGTCGGGGTGGTGATCAATGTTCCGGACGGCGCGGCGGCGGCGGCAATCGCCGACTTCCTGCGTCAGCACGGCATTGCCAAAGTCGACCGGGTGGTCTTCTCGGAAGCGCGAAGCGGTGCGGTGGGCAACTTGCGGGCGCTGCTGCGGCTGCTGCCGGTCGACAATGTGGTGCTGCCGCCGCCCGGGCGCGGCGACTTCCAGTTCCGGGCCAAACTCATTGAGATTCTCGGAGAAAATCCGGGGCTCGGGTTCACCGCCAATCCCGGCAACATCAAAATTCTCGGCGAAAAAGAGCAATGGACGCTTGCATATTTCAATCCTGCGACTACAGTTGAGTACCGTTTTTCGTTTGCCGGAGCCGAAGTCGAAATCACCACCCCGCAACGGAGCACGGTACAAAAATTAATCCCGGTCAACCGCTTGGAGACATTTATCGATGAGTACCGCTGAACCGAAGCTTAAAATCTGTCACGTCATCACCCGGATGATCGTCG
>JBFWIO010000453.1:0-2573 GCA_050255955.1 Victivallaceae bacterium | reverse complement strand
GAATCTCCTCAAGCTGCTGCTTGAGCTCGCGCTCGCGGTCGCGGAAGCGCGCGGCTTCCTCGAATTCCTGATTGGCGATCGCCGCTTCCTTGTCGGCGCGGGCGCTGTCGATGGCGGAGTTGATCTCGGCCACGTCGGGCCCGACCGAAACCGCCTGGAGCCGGGCGCGGGCGCCCGCCTCGTCCATGATGTCGATCGCCTTGTCGGGCAAAAAACGCCCGGAGACGTAACGGTCGGAGAGTCGCACCGCCGCTTCGAGCGCGCCGGGGGCGTAGACCACGTGATGGTGTTTCTCGTAAGTTTCCTTGAGCCCTTCGAGGATCTTGATCGAATCCTCGACGCTCGGCGGATTGACGATGATCGGCTGGAAGCGGCGCTCCAGCGCGGCGTCTTTTTCGATCCCCTTGCGGTATTCGTCGAGCGTGGTTGCGCCGACGCACTGGAGTTCGCCGCGCGACAGCGCAGGTTTGATGATATTGGCGGCGTCCATCGCCCCCTCGGCACCGCCCGCGCCGACGATCGAGTGGAGTTCGTCGATGAAGAGAATCACCTTGCCGGAGTTGCGGACTTCGTCGATCACCGCCTTGATCCGCTCCTCGAACTGGCCGCGGTATTTGGTGCCCGCCACCATCAGCGGCAAATCGAGCGCAAAAACTTTCTTGTCGGCGAGGATTTCCGGCACCTGCTTGGCGGCGATCGCCCGGGCGAGACCCTCAAGGATCGCGGTTTTGCCGACCCCGGCTTCGCCGATCAGCACCGGATTGTTCTTGGTCCGGCGGCAGAGGATCTGGATGACCCGCTCGATCTCCTCCTGGCGGCCGATCACCGGGTCGAGCTTGCCCTGAAGCGCAAGATCGGTCAGGTTGCGGCCAAAGGCGTTGAGCGCGGCCAAATTCTCCGGGTCGGCCGCCGGCGAGTTGCCGTTGGCGGTGCCGCCGGGCATTTCCGGCGGTTCTTCGCCCTCGGGCAAATAATCGGGGTCGAGCGCCTTGATCACTTCGCGGCGGATTCTCTCGGGATCGACTTTGAGCGCGGCGAGCACCCGCGCCGCTTTGCCGTCGCCTTCGCGCAGCAAGCCGAGCAAGAGATGCTCGGTGCCGATAAAGTTGTAGTTCATCGCCTGCGCCTCGGCGGCGGCCAGCATCAGCACGCGTTTGAGGCGCGGGGTCATCGGCAGCGCCCCGGCGGTCTGAGCCCCGCCGCTGCTGCCGCAGAGTTTCTCCACTTCAAAGCGGAGCTGTTCGAGCTGAAGCCCGAGCGCTTTGAGCGCGTCGACCGCGACTCCCTCGCCGAGACTCAGCAAGGCGAGCAGCAAGTGTTCGGTGCCGACAGTGTCGTGGTTGAAGCGCAATGCTTCCTTGCCGGCCAGCACCAGCACCTGTCGCGCCCGGGGTGTCAGATTGTCGAAATTTTTGTTTTCATCATTTGCCATAATCGTCTCCTCCCCTGAGTTTCATAATATACACGCGCAACGCTGAAAAGCCAAAAAAAATTGTTGCAATCTTGCCGGAATGCGTGTAATGTATCCACATGCGCGCGGCAGGTTCCGGAAAAAACGGGGGACGCGCGGCGGGCGGACTCTTCCGGCGAGGAATTGCCGCCGCCCGGCGATAGGCGGAGCTTCGCCTCTTTTTGAGCGGACGGCAGTACACATCACATAGAAAGGCACACATCATGTATCTCGGCAGAATCGTAGCAATCGGCATGACCAAGGAAGGCTGCAATGCGGCCATGTACCGGGTTTCATCACGGTCTTTCCCGAACCGCGAGGCACGTCTGCGCAATCATCAGGTGTCGATCATGCCCCGTCCCGGCTTTGAAGCCGACCTCCAGAAGAATCCCTACATCACCTACAACTGCATCCGCCTCGCCGGCGAATTCGCGGTGGTCAGCAACGGCTCCCACACCGACCCGGTGGCCGAAAAAGTGACCATGGGCATGCCCGTCCGCGACGCGATGGCGTTCGGCCTCATGGCGATGGATTACGAAAAAGACGCGTTTGACACCCCGCGCATCGTCGGCGCGGTGCACCGCACCGAGTCGATCGGCTTTCTCGGCATCGTCCGCAAGGACGCTTTGCTGGTGCGCGAATTCAAGCTCGAACCGGGCAAGGTTTTCTACATTTCGACTTATGAGCACAACTATCCGGCGGCCGATTTCAACGACCCCGATTTCCGGGCCGACGGCGCGGCCGAGGCGGCGCGTTTCCTGATCGACGGCGGCATCTTCAAGGGCTTTGAACATCCGGTGACGGCGGCGGCGGCATTTGCCGGCGCGGGCACTGATTTTGAACTTGCGGCGCTGACGATATGACCTTTGAGGAGATTCTGGCGGCGCTCAATACCGAGCAGGCCGGGGCGGTGGCGGCGATCGACGGTCCGGTTCTGGTGCTGGCTGGCGCCGGCACCGGCAAAACCCGGGTGATCACCTACCGCATCGCGGCAATGCTGGCCAAAGGAATCCCCGGCGAAAGCATTCTCGGCCTCACCTTTACCAACAAAGCCGCCCGCGAAATGCGCGAAAGGCTCGCCGCGCTGGTCGGCGCCGACCGCGCCAAGGCGGTCACGCTCGGC
>JBFWIO010000452.1:0-2585 GCA_050255955.1 Victivallaceae bacterium | reverse complement strand
AACAATCGCAAAATATCCTCCCCCGTATGCGCATCCAAATTCCCCGTCGGCTCATCCGCCAACAACAATACCGGATCATTTATCAACGAACGCGCTATCGACGCCCGCTGCTGCTCCCCCCCGGACAACTCATTCGGCCGGTGCGACAACCGCTCCCCCAACCCCACCCGGCCCAATAACTCCCGAGCCCGATTCTCCAAATCCCGCCGCGCACCCCCCGCAATCATCCCCGGCAACATCACATTTTCCAGAATCGAGAACTCCGGCAAGAGACAGTACGACTGAAACACAAACCCGATCGTCGCATTGCGGTATCGCGACGCCTCGCGCCCCGCCAATGTCGCGTAATCCACCCCTCCCCCGACAATCGTCCCCCGATCCGGCTTCTCCAGCAAACCGAGCAAATTGAGCAACGTCGTCTTGCCGCTCCCCGACGCTCCCAGCAACGCCGCGAATTCACCGCGCCGCAACTCGAAATTAATGTCGATAAGCACATCCAGCGTCGCCGGCCCAAGCCGGTAACTCTTTGCCACCTTGCGAACATCAAGCACCAGATCACTCATAACGCAACGCCTTTGCCGGATCAAGTTTCGCCGCCCGCAGTGCCGGAATCACCGCGCCGAACGTACACAATACAATCGCACACCCCGCCACGATCAGCACATCACTCAAAATCAGATGCGCCGGAAGGCCGTTGAAAAAGTAAAATTCCTTGGGAAAAAGCTCCTGCCCGGTCACCATCGAGGTGAACCGCAGAATGTCGTTGCGAAAATAAAGCACCACACTGCCCAGCCCCACCCCCAGCGTCGAACCGATCACCCCCACCAGCAGTCCCTGCCAGATAAACACCCGCATCACCGTCGCGTCTCCCGCGCCAAGCGCTTTCAAAATACCGATCTCGCGGGTTTTCTGATAAACCGAGGTGATCAAGGTATTGGCGATGCTGAACGCCGCCACCAGGACGATGAAAACAAGGAGGAAAAACATCATCCGTTTCTCGACATCGAGCACGCCGAGCAACTGCCGGTTTTCCTCCTGCCACGAGGTGATCACCATGGTCGGCAGTGTTTTTTCGAGTTCCGCAAGTTCGGATTTCATCGCAAAGGGGTCCTTGACCCAGCCGTAGACCATCGAAGCCGAGCCCCACGGCATCCCGAAGAGTTCGGCGGCGTCGTCGCGCTGGGCGAAGATTACGCTGCGGTCGTAGTCGTATTTTCCAAAGGAGTAGAGGCCGACCACTTTGAATTCGCCGGGCAGATAGACCGGGGCGTTGCGGTTGACTTCGACGCCGCCGTCGGCTTTGACTTTGACCAGGTCGGTGAGGCGGTTGGGGGAGTGGACGAGGATGGTGTCGCCGATATTTTTGTTCCAGCGTCCGGCCATGTCGGTGCTGATGATGACTTCGTTTTTGCCGAGTTTGGCGACGCCGGCTTTGAGGACGTTGTTGTCGGCGGAGAGGTATTGGTGGATGTCCTGGTTATCGACGCCGAAGATGATGATCCGGGGGTCGAGAGCGCGTCCGTTCTGGACCAGGGCGTTGGATTGGATGACTGGGGCGGCGGCGGTGCCGCCGGCTTTTTTGACGGCGGCGACGACGGAGTCGGGGTCGTTGATGCCGCCGTAGGAGCGGATGTGAAAGTGGGCTTGGGTTTCGAGGAGTTTGGTTTTCATCAGGTCGGTGAAGCCGGTCATGACGGCGAGGACGATGAGGAGTACGCCGACGCCGAGGGTGACGCCGATGACTGAGATCAACGTGATGACCGAGACGGCGCTGCGCCGGGGCCGCAGGTAGCGGGCGGCGAGAAAGAAACTTGTGCTCATAGTTGAATCCTTGGTTGTGTAACCGCGTCCTGCGTGCCAAAGCGCCGGTACTCCGGTCAAGGGCCGCGCCCCGCGTGCCAAAGCGCCAGTACCCCGGTCAAGGGCCGCGCCCTTGCGCAGAGTCAAGAGGGCGCGGAGCCCTCTTGCGGAGTGTGAGGCAGCGCCTCGCCTCCCCCGCTCCGGGCGAAGCCCCAGCTCAAAGAGGCGGAACGAGTTCCGCCGCTGAGCCCGGCCCGAGCTCCGACGCCGCAGGTGTCGGAGCGACCGGCCGCGCCAGCGCCCGCCATCGATACGTTATCCCCAATCCCCCCTCCGTGCCCCCGCGCCTCCGTGCGAAACCTTACTCCCCGCTCACAGCCCTGCTTCGCTCAATCGCGCATCGCAATTCGCGTTGCTCTTGCGCTGCTTGTTTCGCTCCCGCAGTATTGAGTGAGCTCCGCTCACGATGGGGGGAGCGCTGCGCTTAGCTTCGCTCGCGTGGATCGCGAGCGACCAGCGTTTCGCCGCTGGACCACGCCTCCGTACGACGGAGGGCGGGATTGGCGCTTCGCGCTTTTTTTATTTTTTTTTTAGCCTGCGGCGCTTTTTTTATTTTTTTTATTTAATAATGAAGTTCAGCATCTTTTCGGTGGCGGCGATCGCCGCCGCCAGCTGGTCACTGTCCACCCCGGTCGTCACCAGCGCCTTGTGCCCCGACGTATCCCAACTGATCGTCGTCTCCACCAACGCATCCGTCTTCCCCCCCGGCGGAATCCGCACCTCAT
>JBFWIO010000451.1:0-2585 GCA_050255955.1 Victivallaceae bacterium | reverse complement strand
ACGACGCTCTTCCGATCTGGCGGCAAGAATGGCGATGATGGCGATCACCACCAGCAATTCGATTAAAGTGAACATTTTTTTCATGGAATGATGTTTCCTGTTTTTGGGGTCGGGCGACAAAAGCTCAGCCGGAACTCGAAACGTCAACCGTCGGGTACGGTCGCGCGGCATCGCGGGATGCCGCGGCGGATGTCCCCTCCGGCGCGACCCGACGGCCGGGAGAGACACCTGCTTTCGATTCAGGCGGAAGCTTCAAAAAATCATGACCGGCGCGGCGGCGCGGCGGTCGAACCGCGGACGATCAGTTTCATCGGAAAGGTCATCCGGACCGCGGCGCTGTCGTTGCGCAGCAGAATCCGGATCGCCTCGTGGATCATCGCGTCGTGGTCGGAGCAAATGGTGGTCAGCGGCACCGGATAGTTGACCGAATCGGTGACATTGTCGGAGCCGACCACCGAAACGTCTTGGGGGATGCGCATTCCGGCCTGGAGCAGCCGCTCCATGATGCCGAGCGCGGCGGCGTCGTTGTGGGCGATGACCGCGGTGAAACGGCGTTTTTCGGCCAGCAGCCGTTCGGCGGCGCGGTATCCCTCACTGCGGTCGCCGTAGCCGAGGTGAATTACTTCGCGCTCGTCGAATTCGAGGCCGAAAGCCTGAAAACCGCGCCGGATGCCGGGCAGATGGAGTCCGTCGGAGGTGTGGCAGACTACCGCAATCTCCCGGTGTCCGAGCTCCAGCAGATGCCGGGTCAACAGCTCATAGCCCATCGGCACGTCTTCGGTGACGAATGAAGCCTGATCGAACGGCGAAATCCAGCGCAGCGACACGCTTTTCATTTTTTTGCGCTCAAGCATCTCGTGCAATTCGCGTGAATTGGAGAGCCACGGATCGAGGATTACCCCTTCCGCCTGCGAGAACAGGAAGTCGAGCTGGGGTTCGTCAAACGGCGGTTCGATCATCGAGAGGATCGCATGAAGCCGGTGCTCGCGCAGCAGCGCAAGCAGACGGCGGAAGATCTCCTCGGCGAAAAGCCCCCAGTTGCGGTCCACCAGAAGCAGGATAAAGCGTTGCGCGCCGCTGTTGCCGGGATCATTGACCAGCGTTCCCAGTCCCTGGACCGGGCGGATGATGTTGGCGTCGGCGAGGTCGCGGAGCGCCCGGCGGACGGTGGTTCGCGACATGCCGTATTCGGCGGCGATTTCGTTCTCGCCGGGCAGCAGCCGCGGCCGCGCGGTGTTGATGTAATCGAGCAACTGCGCTTTGAGTTGCTCATAGAGGGCGGGGCCATCTTTTTTCGGCGGCATAATAGATCCTGTATCTTTAAATGTTTTTAACTTGTATCGTAACTTGTATCTATTATAGCAAAGAAAAGTGCAAAAACAAGTCAGATCGGGAAAAAATAAGGAAAATTCTGTTGAATGGCCCTGATTCCGGCGGGTGCGGCGGACCCCGACAGGGTTGTTCCGGTGAATCCGGGCACTGCAGGATGGAAGTCCGCCGCTTTCAGGCCCTGATCGATTGCTCATTCCGGACGGAGAGTGGAAAAATGCCGTTGCGGCGTTCAAAAACGAAGCTTTTCCGCGATAATTTTGCCGGCGCGACTTGCAAAAACGCGGAAGCCGGGTTATTGTAATGGAAGCGACTAATATCAACAGCCAGAACCTTGATCCCTCGGGAAAGCGTTGGATCGGCCTGAATTTCAGGTCACCGGAAGGTAGCTCGGCGCACTTGGCCCTCTTCGGAACGGGATGCTTCGAAGCGGGGTGAAAATGCGTTTTCCGGTCTCTTCCTTTCCCGTCCGCTTGCGGTTCCGGCAAAAAGGATTTTTCTGAAAATGGAAGAGGCTAAACACATTTGCGTTTACTCCGGCTCGGCCCACCCGCAACTCTCGCAAGACATTGCCAAGTACCTCGGCGTCCCGCTCGGCAAAGTTCACATCACCCATTTCCCCGACGGCGAAGTCTTCGCCCAGTTCGAGGAGAACGTCCGCCGCGCCGACGCCTTTCTGATCCAGCCGACCTGTACGCCCACCAATGAACATTTGATGGAGCTCATGGTAATGGTCGATGCCGCCAAGCGCGCTTCGGCCGCCCGCATCACCGCGGTCATCCCCTATTACGGCTACGCCCGCCAGGACCGCAAGGACAAGCCGCGCGTGCCGATCACCGCCAAGCTGGTCGCCAATCTCCTGGTCACCTCCGGCATCAACCGGCTGATTGCGATGGACCTCCACTCGCAGCAGATCCAGGGCTTCTTCGACATCCCGGTGGACCATCTCTACGCCCGCCCGGTACTGGTGCCCTACCTCAAAACCCTGCTCGGTTCCGAGCCGGTGGTGGTCGCCCCCGACTCCGGCAGCACCAAAATGGCGATGTCCTACGGCGATATGCTCAACGGCGGCTTCGCGGTGGTCGCCAAGCGCCGGATCAACGCCACCACGGTCGCCTCCTCGCACCTGGTCGGCGACGTCCGTGACAAGATCTGCGTGCTGACCGACGACCTCACCTCGACCTGCGGCACCCTCTGCGCGGCGGCCAAAATCCTCAAAGCCAACGGTGCCGCCAAAGTTTACGCCGCGGTCACCC
>JBFWIO010000450.1:0-2586 GCA_050255955.1 Victivallaceae bacterium | reverse complement strand
CCAACTCTGTATATTGTGCGGCAAAGATATCATTTCAGGAGGTTTTTTTTATGGATCACAAGCACGAACACGGCCGGCCGACTTTTTCCGACAACCATGAATTCATGGGGGCCGACCTGTGGCGGATTTTCCGGATCATGGGTGAATTCATCGACTCCTTTGAGGAGCTCAATTCGCTGGACACGCGGATGGTCGCGGTCTTCGGCTCGGCCCGGACCGCTCCCGAAAATCCCTGCGCGGTCGAGGCCAAGAAACTCGGACAACTGCTGGTCGAGGCCGGTTACGGCGTGATCACCGGCGGCGGCCCCGGGATCATGGATGCCGCCAATCACGGCGCATTCGAAGCGGGGGGCGAATCAGTCGGGCTCAACATCGCGCTGCCGATGGAGCAGAACACCAATCCGCACCAGACCCGGAGTTTGCAATTCCGCTATTTCTTCACCCGCAAGGTGTGTTTCCTCAAATACGCGATGGCGGTGGTGGTGTTCCCCGGCGGCTACGGCACGCTCGACGAATGCTTTGAAGTCCTCACCATGGTTCAGACCCACAAGATCAACCGGGTGCCGATCGTACTGGTCGGCAAGGAGTTCTGGGGAGGGATGATCCATTGGCTTGAGCACGTGCTGCTCAAGGACGGGATGATTTCGCCGGACGACCTGAAACTCTTCAAGCTGGTCGATTCGGCTGAGGAAGCGCGGGATTATCTCCTTGAATGCCACCGTTTTGGCGGGCAGGGGACGGTGATCGGAGGGATGTGATGAAGCTCTCGGTGGTCAGTTCGCTCTATTGCTCGGAGAATTACCTCGCCGAGTTCTGCCGCCGTGCCGCGGCGGCGGCGGAGAAATTCGCCGGGAGCGATTACGAAATCGTGCTGGTCAACGACGGCTCGCCGGACGGATCGCTGGATCAGGCGCTCACGCTCCGCGAAGCCGATTCCCGGATCAAGGTGATCGACCTCGCCCGCAATTTCGGCCACCACAAAGCGCTGATGACCGGCATCGCCGAGGCGACCGGCGACTTCGTCTTTCTGATAGACTGCGACCTCGAAGAAGCGCCGGAGCTTTTGACCGAATTCGCCGCCGAGCTTGAGCGCAATCCCGAAGCCGACGTGGTCTACGGCGTCCAGCCGTCGCGCAAGGGAGGGGTGTTTGAGCGACTTTCGGGACGGCTTTTTTACGCGGTGATGCGGCAGCTTTCCGAAATCGATTATCCTGCCGACACCTTGACGGCGCGTTTGATGACCCGGCGTTACGTCGAGGCGTTGAAGCTTTTTGACGACCGCGAATACGATCTCTGGGTCAACTTCGCGCTGGCCGGTTTCGAGCAGCGGCCGGTGACCTCGGTCAAGCTTGACAAGCAAAAGAGCTCTTACACCTTGCGGCGCAAAATCCGCCATGCGGTCGAAACCGTGACCTCGTCGAGCGCGATGCCGCTTTATTGGATTTTCTTCGCCGGCTGGGCGGTGCTGCTGGTGGCGGCGCTTCATTTGCTTTTTATCGTGGTCAACAAAATTTTCTGGGACGTCCCGGCGGGCTGGAGCCATGTGGTCGCGTCGATCTGGGCGCTCGGCGGCTTGACCATGATCTCGGTCGGCACGGTGGGAATTTACCTCGCCAAAATCTTCGTCGAGACCAAAAAACGCCCCGCGGCGATCATCCGGCGGAGATACCGCTGATGACGCCCGTGCCGGATCGTGACCAACTCCTTGCCGCCGCCGATGAGACGCTTTCGGCCGGTTGCGAATTTGAATTCTGCAAAGGCTCCGGCAACGGCGGCCAGAAACGCAACAAGACCTCAAGCGCGGTACGCGTCCGCCACCTCGCCACCGGCTTGACCGCCGAAGACTGCTCCGAACGCAGCCAGCACCGCAACCGGGCGGCGGCATTGGCCAAGCTCCGGATGGAGCTGGCGTTGCACCTCCGCCAACTTCCGGCGCAACTTCCGGAGCGAAGCATAACCGCGCTGGAGCACCCTGATTACCCCGTATGGTGCGCCCGCGTCCTTGATGTGTTTGAGGAACAAGGCTTTGACCACAAACCGGCGGCGGCGGCGCTGGCGGTTTCGCCGACCGCACTGGTGAAATTGCTTGCCCGCGATCCCCGGCTTTTTCAATTTATCAACCAGGAACGCGCCCGGCGCGGCCTGACCATTCTCAGGAGGTGACCCGATGGAGTTCCACTGTTCCTTTGGCCGCGGCAAGTTTCCCCGGCATGCGTTCCGTGACGTCCGCAGTCCGCGCTGGACGACGTCGAGCGCCTGGATTGAGCTCGACGACGCGATTGTCAACCGGATGCCGGACGAGGTTCGCGGCGACGAGCTCCAAATGGGCGGCGAGCGCGCCGGGGAGAGTTATATTTCGCTGATGCTCAAGGAACCGCTGACCGGCCCGGCGGAGATTCGCACCACGTGTTCTTTTGACGACCGGATGGCCCCCCTGATCGTGCTTTCGCCGACCCTCGAAGATGTTCACGGCGAACATCTGGAGCTGGTGCTGTACGACCGCGGCCTCAATTTGTGGTATCACTATCTGGATAAAAACCAGCGCCCGGCGTGGCATCTCCTGAGCTGTCTCGACCTCGAACTCAA
>JBFWIO010000449.1:0-2588 GCA_050255955.1 Victivallaceae bacterium | reverse complement strand
GGCGGCTCGCGGGGTAGCCAAGGGAGATCAGGGCTAGCACCTGAAAGGAGCGGGGCATGTGGAGAATTCTACGGAGTTTCGCGGGTCGGATCCAGCCGATCCAGCAGCTGCCGAGGCCTTCGGCGGCGGCGGCGAGAACCAGGTGTTCGCCCGCGATGCCGGGGTCAAGGAGGTCGTAGCGCACGCCGGAAAAGAGCGGCGCAAGGCGGTGGGTGACAAGTTCGCTCTCGGTGGCCAATGCCACCAGCACCGGGGCCTTGGCAAGCCACGGCATCGGGAGACCGGGGAGCAGGGCTTCGCGGCAGATTTGTTCGCGGGCGGCGGGGCTTCTCACCACCACCGCGCGCCACGGCTGCCGGTTGCAGGCCGACGGCGCGAGGCGTAAGGCCTCGAGGCAACGCTCCAGAACCTCGTCCGGCACCGGGTCGGACAAGTAGTCGCGACAGCTTTCACGCCGCCTGACGAGGTCGAGGAAAGTCATCAGAAGTTCACAAACAAAGTCACCGGGAAGCGGGCTTCGGCATTGTAGTTGACCACGCCGAACTGCCAGTCCGCCTTGCCTTCGCTGAAATTAACGAAGCCGAACTGCCAGCCGCCCTTGGGCGAGAAGTTGTAAAGGCCGACCTGGGCGCCGTCCATTTCGCGACTCACCATGTTGAAAAAGCCGAACTGGAGGCCGGAGACGCTCGACGCAAAGTTGGGGCCGATTGCCGTCCACTGCATACCGTCAACGTGATCGGTGCCGGCCATCAGAAGCGACCATTCGAGCCCGGTGACCGAGCCTTTGCCCGAGGAAACCGGAAGACCGAAACGAACGCCCTTGACATCGGCTTTGGTGATCGCGGCGGGACAGCCGAACCAGAAACCGGCGTCAACCATGGAGACGGATCTTGCGGGGACCGGGGCGGCTTCGGCGGCTTTGGGGGCTTCGGCCTTCTCCGCTTGCGCCTTGGGGGCGTCAACTTTGGCGGCGGACCCGGCTTTCGACGCGGGAGCGGCGGGGGCCGGAGCGGCGGGAGTATTGTCGGCGGCATGGCCGATTACGCAGAACGACGCCGCGACAAGCAGCGGCAAAAACTTTTTCATCATTGTTTTCTCCTCAAAAAATTGTATCCGGTACAGTGTCGGAAGACTTCCTAAAATAGCATCGAAGCGCACTTTTTGCAAGTTCAAAAACACGTATCCTCACGGTTATCTCAAGCCGGGTGCCGCCGATGGCGCGATTGGTTTCAAAATCCGGTAGAAATCGGTCGTCCGGTCCCCGGCATGGCCGATCAGGTTCCGCTGCGATGAGGCGTCGGCGTTGATGGAACCGAGCCTGACCGAGTTCACATGACCGTCCGTCCAACCGATATTGGCCGCCGCGCGGTGACGGGCATGGACGGTGCCGAAGCCGTCCCCGCCGCCGCCGAAAGCGTCGGCTTCGAACTTGCCGTTGAGCAAAGGCAGCCGGAGCGGCGGATCGAGCGGAATCGTCCCCATCTGAGAGAGCGCCGCATCACCGAACATCACTGTCGCCGCCGGCGCGTAAATCGCGGTTGATTTGTAAAAACGGGCAAACCCGCGCACCGGAAAGCCGCCGAGCCAGATGCCGTTGTAGCCGTACCCGCCGCCGGAAGCGGCCCGTCGCGAGTCGGGAATGAATTTACGCATTTCAGGACAGACCGCGACCAGCGGGGAACCGCCGTAATAATCCCCCAGCAACGCGTCGCAGGTCAGATCGACCCGGCCGTAAACCGAACCCGCCGGAACCTCCTGATAGCCAAGCCAGATCGGACCGGAAACGCGAGGCGGATTGAGGGAATATGGCACAAAGTAATCGGCGTTCTCAAACGCATAGAGCTGATTTGCCATCCCGAGCTGGCGGAGATTGTTGCGGCAGGAGCCGTCAAGCGAACGCAGTCGGGCGGCGGTGAACGACGGAACCGCAAGACTCGTCAGGATGCCGATGATTGCGACCGCAACCAATAGTTCGATCAACGTAAATTTGGGCACTTCGCCGCGCCGTTTTTTGAGGTGCGGAATGTGAGCGGCGGCAAACAAGCCGCAGAATAAATAAAGCTGTTTTTTCATGTCCGAAATGGCTCCAGTGTTCCGGATTGAACGACAAAGCAAATGCCGCCGCCGGGGGAAACTTCGTCCGTACAAACAATATCAGAAATGCTCGACAGGGTGGAAATCGATCGGGGTATTTTTGAGTTCCTGCCGGGTACGCTCGACCCGGGCTTTGAAGTCGTCCCAGCGCTTTTCCTCAAGAATCCGGTGGGGGCAGAATTTTCCGCTCCAATCCTGATGCATCCGGAGACGGTCGGTGCCGAGCCGGAACTTCTCCAGCAGCAGCGCGGCGAGGATCACCGCGTTGTTTTCGCTGCGGCGATAAAGTTCGTCGCGGTCGCCGCGGCAGTGGCTGCGGCAGATTTCGATCCCGATCGAATTGAGGTTCCCCTCCCCCCGCTTGTCGCCGGCGTGCCAGCCGTGGCGGTCGAGCGGCAGAATCTGCACCGCTTCGGTTTCATCGACCGCGAAATGGAACGAGGTGCTGCCGGTGCGGTAGAATACCCGCTCGCGCTCCTGCTGCGCCGAAAACG
>JBFWIO010000448.1:0-2588 GCA_050255955.1 Victivallaceae bacterium | reverse complement strand
CCGCTTTGATCTCCTTTGTTTTTGTGCTGCTGCGGCGCACCGATGACGGCATCCGCCTGCGCCAGGCGGAGTTGCGCGAGAGCCGCGAAAGATTGGCGGCGACGTTGCGCTCAATCGGCGACGGCGTGGTTTCATGCGCCGCCGACGGGACGGTTGCCGGGCTCAATATCGTTGCCGAAAAACTGACCGGCTGGACCACCGCCGAAGCCCAGGGGCGCCCGCTCGAAGAAGTCTTCCGGATCGTCAATGCCCAGACCCGGTTGACCGCCGAGAATCCGGTCCGGCGGGCGTTGCTTGAGGGTGTGGTGGTCGGACTGGCCAACCATACCGTGCTGATTGCCCGCGACGGCGTGGAATATCAGATCGCCGACAGTTGCGCTCCCATCCGCGATGCGCATGACCGGGTGATCGGCGCGGTGCTGGTCTTCCGCGACGTTACCGAGGAGTATCTCCGCCGCGAAGAACTCTGCCGCAGCGAGGAGCGTTACCGGCTCCTGACGGAACACGCGATTTCGGCGGTGGCGGTGCTGGAAATGATCTGGGATGAAGCCGGTCAGCCGGTCGATTTCATTTTCCGCAGTGTCAATCCGGCTTTTGAAAAACACGTCGGACTGAGGACGCAGGAGGTGCTCGACCGCCGTGCTTCGGAGGTGATTCCGGGAATAACCCAAATGCCGGTGATTGCGATCTGCGGCAAGGTTGCGCAAACCGGCGAAGCGGTCAGCTTTGAACAATTCTGGCCGGAAACCGAGCGCTATTTCGCGGTCAAGGCTTATCCGCTCGGGCCGGAGCGGACGGCGGTGGTCTTTGACGACGTCACCGAACTCAAGCGCAATGAAAATTATCACCAGCTCGCGAGTCAGGTGTTGGAGATTCTCAACGAAAGTTCGGATTTCCATATTTCGATCCGGCGCATCCTGCAGACCATCCGCGAGTCGATCCGCTGCGACGCGATCGGACTGCGGCTGGAACAAGGCGAAGATTATCCTTATTTCGCCGAGGACGGCTTTCCGTCCGACTTTCTGACCGAGGAAAATTCACTGCTGACTTGCGGCGCCGACGGCAGCGTCTGCCGCAACGCCGACGGCACGCCGTCGCTGGACTGTATTTGCGGACAGGTATTGCGTGACTTGAGCAATACCTCGGATCCGTTGTTCACTCCCGGCGGCAGCTGCTGGACCAATCGCGCCGACCTCGACTTCACCGAATTGCGCACCCCGCTCGAATCCCCCTGCCGGCAGCGCGACCTCTGCATGAAGTTCGGCTACCGCTCGGTGATGCTGGTGCCGATCCGTGAAAAAAACCGGATTGTCGGTTTGCTCCACCTCGGGGCGCACGATGCCGGACGATTCAATCTTCACATGGTCAATGCGCTGGAAAACATCGCCGCGCACATCGGCGAAGCGCTGCTGCGCAAAAGCGCCGAGGAGGAATTGCTGCGCCAGACCTATTTGCAGGAGATGCTGATGAAGATCTCCGCGACCTACATTTCGATGCCGCTTGCCGGGGTTGATGAGGCGATTGAGAACACGCTTGGCGAACTCGCCGCCTTTGTCGGCGCCGACCGCGCTTATCTTTTTGACTTTGAAGATCGCAACGGGGCCTGCTCCAATACCCACGAGTGGTGCGCTCCGCACAGCACGCCGCAGCGCGAGTGGCTCCAGAAAATTCATCTGCCGCCCGACTGGCTGCCGGCGTTTCGCGAGGGGCGGCCGGTTCATGTCGCCGACGTGCTCGCGCTGCCGCCCGGCGAAACCCGCACCGTGCTGGAGGCCCAGAACATCAAGAGCATGATCGCGGTGCCGCTGCTCGACGACGCCGAATTGATCGGTTTCACCGGGTTCGACTCGGTGGTGAAGTACCACGTCTACACCCAGACGGAAGTCCGGCTGCTGACCGTCTTTGCCCGAATGCTGGTCAACGTCCGCAAACGCCGCGATACCGAGGAAGGGTTGCGCCAGAGCCGTGAACAGGCCGAGGCCGCCAACCGGGCCAAAAGCGAATTCCTGTCCAATATGAGCCACGAAATCCGGACCCCGATGAACGCGGTGATCGGGATGACCGGGCTGTTGCTCGATATGGATCTCAACGCCGAGCAGCGCCAGTACGCCGAAATCGTCAAGTCGAGCGGCGAAGCACTGCTCAATTTGCTCAACGACATCCTTGATTTTTCCAAAATGGAGGCTGGTAAACTCAATTTGGAACTGCTGGATTTCGATCTTTTCGGGCTGATTGACGAATTTTCCGAGTCTCTCGCGTTTTCGGCCGGAGTCAAGGGTCTGGAGCTGATCCCCCGCACCGGTCGGGACGTGCCGCAGTGGCTGCATGGCGATCCCGGACGGCTCCGCCAGATCCTGACCAATCTGGTCGGCAACGCGATCAAATTCACCGAACGCGGCGAAATCCTGATCGAAGTCAAGGTCGAAGCCGGGGCCGCGGTCAAAGACGCCGGTGCCGAAACGGTCATGTTGCGCTTCTCGGTCCGGGACTCCGGTATCGGGATCGCCGCCGACAAAATCGGAATACTCTTCAACAAGTTCACCCAGCTCGACGGCTCGACCACCCGCCAGTACGGCGGCACCGGGCTC
>JBFWIO010000447.1:0-2600 GCA_050255955.1 Victivallaceae bacterium | reverse complement strand
TTTTTTTTTTTACACCACGGCGTTCATGATGATTTTCGGCAGTTTTTTTTTCTGGCTTTTCCAGGCTCTCGACGATCGTCCGATCAGTTGGCTCGATGCCTTTTTTCAGTCGGCGACGGCGCGGACGGCGGGGTTCAATTCGATTCCGCTCAAGGAACTGACCGGGTCGAGCGTGATTTTGATGATCATCCTGATGCAGATCGGGGCCAGTCCGGGTTCGACCGGGGGAGGGATCAAGACGACCACCGTGGCGCTGGCGGCGGCGGCGATTTTCAACACGTTCCTCGGCAATCAGCGGGTGTTGGCATTCAAGCGCGAAATCCCGCCGGGCAATGTACTCAAAGCGTTTGCTTTGATCGTTACTTATATTTTTCTCAATTGCGTGGGGGCCCTAATGCTGGAATCATTGACCCCGTGTACGACGGAGTGGGCCTTTTTTGAATCGGTATCGGCTTTGAGCACGGTCGGTCTGGCGCTCGACAACCGCGAGCCGATGACGGCGGCGGCAAAAATTTTCCTGGTTTTCTACATGTTTCTCGGACGGGTCGGTTTGTTCACCTTTTTCCTGTTCCTGCTCGGGCGCGAACGTCAGAGCAGGTTGATCTATCCGTCGGAGCGGGTTATCGTAAGTTGAACGAGAGGTAGGTTATGAAGCATAATTATGCAGTGTTCGGGCTGGGTGCTTTCGGGGCCAAACTGGCGTTGGAACTCGGTCGGGCGGGTAACGATGTGGTGGCGGTGGACATTGACGCCGACCGGATTAACGATATCCGCGACAAAGTCACCGAGGCGATCATCGCCGACGTCAGCAGCGAAGAGGTAATCCGCGAACTCGATATCAAAAAGTTCGATGCGGTGATCCTCGCCATGAGTTCGCACTTTGAGGACATCGTGCTGGCGCTCACCTGGCTCAAACAGGAGGGTGCGCGCAAAGTGCTGACCAAGGCGGGCAATCTCATTCAGGAGCGGATCCTCTACCGGCTCGGCGCCGACGAGGTGATTCAGCCGGAACAGGATGTGGCCGAACGGTTGGCGAGGCGGCTGTCGCTTGACAATATCTCCGATTTTTTCGCGTTCAAGGGCTCGGCGATTGCCGAGGTGATGGTGCCGGAGGAGTTCGCCGGGCAGTCGCTGCGGCAGCTTGATCTGCGCAACCGCTATAATATTACGGTGCTGTTGATCCGCAAGCCGGGCGGCAGTCCGGAGAGTATCTGGAATCCGGATACGGTGTTGGAGCAGGGCGACCAGCTGACCGTCTTCGGCAATCAGAAATCGATCATCGACCTCTTCAAAAAATGAGTTCGCAACCGCGGCTGGAGCTGATCAATGAGTAACTGTATTTTCTGCAAAATTGTCGCCGGGGAAATTCCGGCGGTGCGTATTTATGAAGACGAGCTGGTGCTTGCGTTCCTCGACATTTCGCCGATCAACTTCGGCCACACTCTGATAATTCCCAAAGCGCACGCCGAGAGCATCGCGATGGTGCCCGAAGAAACCGCGGGGCGGATGCTTCGGATCGGCGCCCGGCTGGGGGTGGCGATGAAGCGGGAGCTCGAAGCAGACGGCTTCAATTTGCATCTCTCCGACGGCACCGCCGCCGGGCAGGTGGTGATGCACGCGCATTTGCATGTGGTGCCGCGCGGGGCCGAAGACGGATTCCACTGGAATTGGCGACACCTCAGCTATGCCGACGATGAAGTCCGCCGGGCGATTGCCGAAAAGCTCAAAAAACGTCTCGGCGAAAACGCATAATCAACGCCTTGTATCCGGCCGGAGGAAGTGATTCCTCCGGTTTTTTGGTGTTGGGCTTATCTACTTGATTAACCGCTCAATCTCCCGGCGGAGGTCGGCGCATTCGTCGCGGTAGCCATTGTGGTTTGCGATGCGTTTTTCGGCTTCGGCTTCGGCGGCGTCGCCGAGCGGCAGCGCTCCGGCGTCCTGCCAGGTTTGGCGCTTGATCCGGCAGCTCAGCGACGGCTCCCAGAGCTCGGAACGGAAGTTCTCAAAGGTGTGGTCGGTTTCGAGGAAACTTCCGCTGATGCCGACTTCGCGGATCAGCTCAAGCGCCAACGTTTCGTCGCTCACTTCTACGCCGCGATTGAGGCGGCGGACGTAGCCGATGATCTCGTTGTCGATCACCGCTTGCGCCGGAGAGATGGTCAGTTCCGATTCCAGTTGCCCGGCGGCCCAGATCAGACTGACTCCGGCGTCGATATGCGAGGCGAAGCCGAGCGATTTCTCCATCGCCGCCTGCTGGTCGGCGAGCATCGACTCGGTCGAAACCCATGAGCAGGACGGGAGGCCGTAGAAACGCCCCATTTCAGCGCTGATGCCGGCGAAAAGATGGTTTTCCGGCGCGCCGGTGACCGCGATAGCGCTTCGCATGTCAAAGATATGGGCAAGCCCGAGGTTGTAAACGCACGGCCGGCCCGGTTCGAGCACCTGATTGGCCATGATTCCGGCGAGGATTTCGGCATTGCCGACGGCGGCGGCTCCGGCGAGCGTGACCGGCCCCGACACCCCGGCCATCGGTTCGCCGTTGACGGTGGCCGGAATGCCGCGCCCGGCGGTCGCTTCGAAGATCGACAGCGCAAGATTGG
>JBFWIO010000446.1:0-2614 GCA_050255955.1 Victivallaceae bacterium | reverse complement strand
GTGCGATCCTCGACTTTGCGGGCTATTCGCGGGGCTTGTACCGGAAGTTCGGCGGCGATGCCGAGCTGGTGCGCTTCGCAGAGCGCCGCGAGGGGGCAGAGGAGGCAGAGGGGGGCGCCTTTGGGGAGACACACCGTCGCCCCCAGCTCCATCAGGCTCTGGGTGAAGTCGCCGCAACGGCGGGCGGGGAAGATTGTCCGCAGCGCTTCGGCGGCACTTTTTTTCGTCGCCGGGTCGGCAATGTCGGCGCGGTCGGCGCTTACGCGTGCCAGCACTCTCAGCACGTTGCCGTCCACCGCCGGGGTCGGGCGGCCAAAGGCGATCGAGCCGATCGCCCCCGCAGTGTAATCCCCGATGCCGGGAAGTTCGCCGAGCTCCTCCTGGGTCGGCGGGAAGTCGCCGCCGTATTTCATCATCATCATTTGCGCCGCTTTCTGGAGATTGCGCACCCGCGAGTAGTAGCCGAGGCCTTCCCAGAGTTTGAGCAAACGCTCCTCGGGGGCGGCGGCGAGGCTCGCCACGTCGGGGAGTTCGGCGAGGAAGCGTTCGTAATAGGGCTTCACCGTCTCCACCCGGGTCTGCTGGAGCATGATTTCGGAGATCCACACCCGGTACGGGGTCGGGTTTTCGCGCCACGGGAGATTCCGGGCGTGGCGGTCGTACCAGTCGAGCAGGGGTTTCGCCAGGTCGGGGAGGGGGCGATGTTTCATTTGACGCCGCTTCTGGCCAATATGGCGTAGAGGATCGCGGCGGCGGCGTTGCCGACGTTGATCGAGGATTTGGCCCCGAACATCGGGAGGCTTACCACGCCGTCGCACTCGGCGAGGGTTTCGGGCAGGATTCCGAGCGCTTCGTTGCCGAGCACCAAAGCGAGCGGAAAGGTGTAATCCATCTCCCACGCGAAGCGGCTCTCGGGGGTGTATTCGGCGGCGAGGATCATTTTACAATTTTCGCTCCGGAGGGTGCGCACCGCCTCCAGCGACGACGCCATCACCCGGGTCGGGATCATGCGGTCGGTGCCCATCGCGGTTTTCTCCAGCTTCGGGTGGGGCGGCATCGGGGTGTAGCCGCAGCCGATGATCTCGCGCGCCCCGATCGCTTCGGCGATCCGGAAAATGTTGCCGGTGTTGTGCGCGCTCCGCAAACGGTCAAGCACCAAAGTAATATTCATTCGTTCCATGATGCCCTCCAAAATAGCCCGGAATTTGTTTTTTTCAATGAAAAAACGGCGAAAATGCGATAAAAACCGCAACCCTTTCTCGAAAAAAACGGAAGAAGAGCTATATTATCAGCAAAGATACAACCTTATCTGCATAACAGGGATCGCGATATGTTTCTGGCTAAATTTTTGACGGCGGTGACGGGGATGATTTCGCTGATACTCAGCCAGGTCGGTCTGGTGTGGGAATACGGCTTGATGAATTTATCGGCCATGGCGATTATTTTTGTCCTCTTCGGGCTCTGGCTCGGCAGCGGCTTTTTTGCGGCTACCGTGGCGGAACTTTTCCGGCAGCCGATGGGGCGGCATTTCATCATGGGGCTGCTGATTCCCTATGTCTACCCGATCATGCTCGCCAAGACCATCCAGCTCGGCGAAGCGCGCGCCGCCGCCGAGGAACAGGCCGAAAAGATCGAAAAAGAGTAACAGCGCGCCGCCGAACTTACCAACCGCTTCGAGGCGATGCGCGCCGAGCGCGCCGCCAAACGACGCGAAAAAATCGCCGAAAAGGCCGGCATATCGGTCGAACAGGTGATCGCGGAAGAGGAGGCCGCAGCGGCAGCCGCACCCCCGGCCGTCGAAGAGACGATTGCCGCTCCCCCCGCCGCCGGACTCCCGCCCGAATCGGAAGCGGTTCGCGCCGCGCTCTACGACCTCGATGTTGACGCCGACGGCAACCGCCAGGGGCCTTTTGAGCTCCAGTTGCGCGACGGTTCGTCGGTGATGGTGAGCGCCGTCCGCTCGATGCAGGCGGATTTCATGATGTGTGTCGTCAGTGCGACCGGCAAAACGGTTCGTGTTAAATATCAGAATGTCATCGGGGCCTCCCGGGTGGAAGCCCAGTAAGGTTGTTTGCTCATGTTTGAAGCAGTTGGAAACCAGGTTGATTTTGCCGCCATGGAAGAGGCGGTGCTCGCTTTCTGGCGCGATAGCCGCGCCTTTGAAAAATCACTCGAAAACCGCAAGGGCGGACGCGAATACGTATTCTACGACGGCCCGCCTTTTGCCACCGGTTTGCCGCACTACGGGCACTTGCTCGCCGGAACCATCAAGGACGTCATTCCGCGCTACCAGACCATGCGCGGCAAATACGTCCGCCGCACCTTCGGCTGGGACTGCCACGGGCTCCCGGTCGAGAATGAAATGGAAAAAGAACTCAAACTCGAAAGCCGCCGCGATATCGAAGCCTACGGCATCGGCAAGTTCAACGAAAACTGCCGCTCGATCGTGCTCCGCTACACCCGCGAGTGGGAACAGATCGTCACCCGCATGGGCCGCTGGGTCGATTTCCGGAACGGCTACCGCACGATGGATCGCGACTTTATGGAGTCGATCTGGTGGGTATTCCGGACATTGTGGGATCGCGGCCTGATCTACGGGGTACAAAATCCTGCC
>JBFWIO010000445.1:0-2626 GCA_050255955.1 Victivallaceae bacterium | reverse complement strand
CCGCATGGGTGGCCGGCGACCGGATTTTCATCCTCGGCAAAAACGATCTGCTCAGCACCGATTTAAACGGCCGCAACCGGCGAACCCACTTCTCGGCGTCGCAGGCGGACAAAACGCTCACGATGCAGCGGGAAGACCCCTCGACCGCGTTTCTCTATGGTTGCGCCGGTGCGACCGGGGACAGCGCGCTGCTGCTGGCGCTTCGCAAAAACAAAACCGAACTCCTGAGTTATGGTTACGCCGACGGTAAAATCAAAACCGTGGCGACGCTGCCGGGAATGAATTTCGAGCTTTGGGACTCGGTATTCCGGCACGGTGACAAAATCTACATAACCCGCGCCATGAACGGCGACAGCATGAATTGTTTCTTATTTCAATATACGATTTCCGACGGCAGTTTGCGTCCGCTTGCCTACCGGGAGAAAATGCCGCTGCGGGCCTTTCCCGGAAATGACTTTGATCCGCAACAAGCACTGCGGCTGGACAATTTTCATCGCGTGGGCGGCGGCTGCGTTGCGCAGGGCAAAACGCTTTGTTACTTCGGCATCAAACCGCCGCGATTTGGCCAACCGCGGGACAGAATGCCGGGCAGCGCGGGGATCATCGACCTTGAGCAGTATCCCGGCGGCCCGTCGTTGAAACTCCCGAGCGTCAACGCCTTGTTCCCGTTTCCCGACGGCAGAAACCTGATCGCGGTGGAATATTACCAGCTCACCGAAATCCGCCGCAAACCGGCCCCGGCGGCGGAATAATCCAACAATCGATCGATCCGATGAATTCATGCCGAGGGATTGACGCGGCAGGATCGAATGCAAATGACAGCCGACCCTGCCATTTGTAAAATCCCAAAGCTGCGTTATATTTCAGAATAAACGGCAATTCCATAAGGTCTTGATTCAAAAAAGGGGAATGGATGCAAAAGCAACTGTTGTCAAACAGTCATTTCCTTTTTGAACTTGCGGACGGACAGATGTTCTTTGCTTGTGAGCGCCGTTTCTTTATCGTTGGGGCATCGGAGTAATAAGCATAATGCAAATCCGGCAATTGTCGCCATCTCTGAAGTATCTGGTCTGGCTGCCTTTGATCGCGTTGCTGATCTGGAGCGGAAGCTATTCGTACTTGCGGTGGCGGACCGAAACGGCGATCCGAACCCGACATTACCCGGGTTGGCTATTGGAAATCGTCCACGGGGTCGGACTCTCCAATGGCAACGAGCCGCCAGCCGGAGCTTTTTTTTTCGCCTTCATCGTCAGAAACGGCCGACCGGAGGGATCAAAAATGCTCTGCTTTTGCTACCTCGGAATGCTGCAACTTGAACACCGTATTTATCTTTTCCGGAATCATTCATGGCGTGAAGCGTTATTTTTCCCGTACCGGTGGCCGCTGCTCCTGACTTTCGGCTGGGCCCTCACGGCATTGGCGCTCCCGGCCGCCGGCCTTATCCGCGGACAGAAAGGTCCAGGCATCCAAATATAGTACGCCGCGCAATTTTCGCAAGGGTTACAAAATAGTTTTCGCAATTTGCGAAAATTGATTGAAAATTTTTCAATTTATTTTTGACGACGCGGCCCCTTATATATAAGGTATAGGGGAAAGTGAGTTTTTGCGAAAAGCAAATGTCATAAAAGCAAAAAAAATCCCCTCGAGTCCGAGGGGGTTATAATCACTTAGCAGATGCCGGCACAGCGGTCGACACGACAGGACCAGAATCAACCTTAACCTTTACGACGCCATCGCCAACTTCGGTTGTCACCTCTTTGGTCTGATCGGTTTTCGAAGTCACGACAATTTTGCTGTCGCAGCTGGTAATTCGGATTGTGGTCTCGTCCGTAACCTGAATCCCAAAAATCTGGCCGAATAGCGACCCCGCCTTTTTGGTGTATTCGAAGGTGCCCTTTTTGGACATCGGGAACGTGAGCAAAAGATTGCTCCCCCACCCTGCGGCAAGCGACGGGATCGGCGTACCCGTGGTGGCGTCGGCTCCGGCGGTGACCTTGAAACCGTGCACCGATCCATCAAGGAGAAAACTCTTCTCCTGGAGGTTTTCGCACCCCGCCAACATGACCATGGCCAGTGCCGTGATCAACAACAACATCATTTTCTTCATCAACTTGATCCTTTCCGCCGCTTATTGCAGCTTGATTGCTTCTCGAACCTGGTCGACCGTGATGCCGGCCAGGGAAAACCAGTGGGAAACCATGGGATCGAGCAGATCAATCATCCCATCCGGGGCCTTTTTCGTAGTCAGCAGAGCGAGTCCAGCAAGGGCATCTTTGATTGAACCGGGATCGGACATCACGGACGCTATCGCAGTTGGGGAAACGAGGTCGTATGCCGCCGCGATGACTTTTTCTCCGTCGACCAGTTCACGAATCGCGACCGGATGCAGCGCCGCGTACTCCTCGTCGGACAGCTCGGCAATCGTGCCGGCAGCGTCAACGTAGAGCCAGTCCACGTTGAGCATCCCGGCATACGGTAGCCAGCCCTCGGCAGCATGCCACGCCGCACCCATCTGCGGCCCGGAATACTCGGCAAGCCGCCCGTCAATCAGTTTCAAATAACGCATTTTCACCTCAGTAGTTGGATTTCGCCAATTGATAACGCCCGATCGAACAACAGGAAATGG
>JBFWIO010000444.1:0-2657 GCA_050255955.1 Victivallaceae bacterium | reverse complement strand
CGGCGGTAATAGAGAAACGGGGGTGGGTTTTGGGGAGATTCCGGGTCAGCTCATCCTTGGTCGGGAAGGGGAATTCGGGAATGTTTGCGGGAACTTCGAAATTGCGGACTTTGCTCCAACTGACCTTGCCGTCGTTTTCGAGGCCATAGCGCCAGAACCATTTGCCGGCGGCGAGGGGTTTGGTCGGAATTTCGGTGTGATAGACCAGGTTTTTGAGCCGGATGGTCCCGTCGCTTTTGAAGGAGGGGTCCTGGGAGTATTCGAGTGAATACTTGAATTCGCCGCCGGGCTTCCAACCGTTGACCGGCATCCAGCAGAAGGGGGTCGGATTGAGTTCGAGTTTGCTGCCGTCGGCGGGGGAGTAGGGTACGCTCTGGCGGTAGGGAACATCGCGGTCGAGGCCGAGTGACTGGGCGACGGGGAGGTCGCCGGCGGGTTCGAGGAGGACGTCGTCGATCCGGACGGTGCCGGTGTCGGGTTTGTTGATACCGGGGCCGAAGTAGATGCCGAGGATGGTTACATCGGGGGTGATTTTGGAGATGACGTACTGATAATCTTTCCACTCGCCGGTGCCGACGGCGGTTTTGCCTTCGCCTTTGATGAATTTAAAGGAGTTCATATCGGTACCGGAGCCGAGTTGGGCGCCGTAGCGGAAGGTTTGGCCTTGGGGGGCTTTGGCTTTGAAGCTGAGTTTCAGGGGCTGGGCTTTTTTGACTTCGACGAATTGGAGCATATAGGGGCCGTCGTCGGTCCATTTGTCGGAGATTTGGGCGGAGCGTTTACCGGAGGCGGGGTCTTTGTCGTCGAGGACGACGATGGAGGTGAAGTCTTCGCGGGAGAGTTTGTTATAGACGCCCCAGGTTTTCCAGTCCGGGGTATTGTCTTCGAACCCGGGATTTTTGAGCATGTTTTCGGCGGTTGCCGACAGGGCCGGCAGGGTGGCTGCCATGATCAGAAAATGCCGTAACTTCATGTCGCAAATCCTTTCGGGTTGAGAGTGTGGTAAACAATGTAGTGTGGTTCGGGCTGAAAAACAATAGCACAAAACAAAGATTGTTAGCACTTTTGGAAGAATGGGGTGGAAAAAGTACCGCGTACCGCGTGCCGTACCCCGGTCAAGGGCCGCGCCCTTGCGCGGAGTCAAGAGGGCGCGGAGCCCTCTTGTGGAGTGTGAGGTGAAACCTCGCCTCCCCCGCTCCGGGCGAAGCCCCAGCTCAGAGAGGCGGAACAAAGTTCCGCCGCTGAGCCCGGCCCGAGCAGAGGACGCGACCGCGTCCGGAGCGACCGGCCGCGCCAGCGCCTGCCATCAACGCCATAATCCATTCCCCCCGAGCCGAGAGAGCGTCAGCGACCGGCTCGCTATCCCGAGGCCGACGGTCGGCCTCCGTGCCCCCGTCCCTCCGTGCCTCCGTGCGAAACATTCTCCCCGCTTACAGCCCTGCTTCGCTCGATGTCGTTCGCCGGTCACTTCGTGACTCGGCTGCCGACCTCGCTCCCGCAGTGTGGCGTCGGCTCCGCCGACATTAGGGGGGAGCGCTTCGCTTAGCTTCGCTCGCTTTTGAGCGAGCGACCAGGGGTGTTCGCCCCCAGGACGGCGACTCCGTACGACGGAGGGCGGGATTGGCGCTTCGCGCTTTTTTTTTCTTTAGCCTGCGGCGCTTTTTTTTTATTTTTTTTTAGTGAAGCAGGTCCATGGCTTTGTGGTTGCCGGCTTCGGCGGCACGCAGATTCTCCACCACCCGCCGCGCCACGCGCGTACACGCCGCCACCGTCGAACTCCCCAAATGCGGCGTCAACAACACCCGCGACAACGTCCGCAAATCCTTCTCCGGGTCCATCGGCACATACGGCTCCGTCGCAAACACATCCAACGCCGCCCCCGCAATCACACCCCCCGTAATCGCATCAAACAACGCACTCTCATCCAATACCGCCCCACGCGCCGTATTAATCAAAATCGCCGATTTCTTGCACATCCCCAACTTGTCGCGATCGATAAATAACCGGTTCTCCGGCGCATCCGGGATGTGTATCGATATAAAATCCGCATCCCGCACCGCTTCCCCGAAATCCGTGTGCAACGACTCAAACGGCGGCTTCTCCTCCCCCGGCATCGTCCGCACCAAACCCGATACCTTCATCTCAAACCCGTGACAAGCTATCCGCGCCAGCCGCGTCCCAATCTCTCCGCAACCAATAATCAATAACTTCTTGCCAAAAAGTTCCGTCCCCACCCGGTTGTGCCAGCACCCCTCGTGCAACTCAGTCGAACACTCGCCGATATGCCGCGCCGCAGCAATCATCACCCCAATCCCGAACTCGGCCACCGAACGATCCAGCGCGCCCGGAGTATTGACGCAAAACAAATGATGACGCGCGGCAAGCTTCTTATCCACCCCGTCATGCCCCACGCCAAACCGGGCAATCACCCCGCCGGGTGGAAGGGCACGATAGAGTTCATCAACATATTTGACCGTCCCGATCACCGCGTGACGGGCTCCGGAAGCGCGGATGGCGGCAGCAAGCGACTTTTCGTCCGAAGGCGCGACCACCCATTCGAAATCCGCCATGGACTCGAAAAAACGGGGAGCCTTGTTGTATTCAAATTCGGTGATGGCAACAGTAATCATAGCTATTACAGTACCTCTAAACGAGTT
>JBFWIO010000443.1:0-2662 GCA_050255955.1 Victivallaceae bacterium | reverse complement strand
CTTCGGCATTCTCGGTGCGGCGACGCTGCCGGCCTATCTCTTTGCGGTGCTCTCCAAGCGCGCCAATGCGACGCTGGTCTGGGGCTTCACCTTTTTCGCGCTCGGCGAGAGCGTCGCCGGCAAACTCTGGTACGTCGCCTCGCGGATTGCCGAAAAAAACTGGCGGCCCGGCGAACCCCTCGGCTGGGCCGGGCCGGTCAGCTATTCCTATGCCGTAATCGGCATGGCGCTCGGCATCGTGCTGGTGCTGCCGTGGTGGCGGGCGAAGCACCGTAAATTGTGGATGACACTCACCGCGCTGGCCGGAATGACGGTGGCGGGCTTCGGCGAGGGGATGCTCAACTGGGCGTTTTTCAGCAATCTATTGATCACCGACAGCCCGATGTCGCGGAGTTTCGCTTTTGCCTTGCCGATTCCGCTCCTGATCGGACTCGTCGCACTGTTTTTCTGCAAGGTCCAGCCCAAAGAAAAATATCAGGGCCTGACGCTCGACACCATCAACGAGCCGGTAATCACCCCCGCCGCCGCCAGTGCGGGAATCCCGCCGCTTCCCCGCTGAAGTCTCCGGTACGGAATTGCCGGAGCGTCATGGCGACGCCATGATTCCGCCGGGAATCGTTCGACACGCATGGGAAATGAATCGGGAATGCCGAATTCCTGAGGATTTCCCGCGCGGACGGGGCCCGAAGTGACTACAACTGCGGATGTCTTTGTCCGCATCGGCCGGAAGCGGCGGCGCGGGGCGGGGCAACGGGGAGGGGGACGCTCCTTCCCCGCTCATTCTCCACTTTTTTTCTCGTTATCCTCCCCTTTTGACGCGGTTTTGCTGATTTTTTTCAAAAATCTCACACGTATGAGATTGACAAAATAAAAATTTGCACTATACTAGATGGAAAGCACCTCACACGTGTGAGACGCAGATTTACAAGGAATCCGGACGATTATATGGTCACTCAGAAAACCATCGCTGAGAAACTCGGAATTTCGCCCTCGCTGGTGTCGCGGGCGCTGGCCGGCACCGCCGGTAATATCGGCGCTTCGGAGGAGACCGTGCGCAAAATCCGCGAGACCGCCCGCGAGCTTGGCTACACGCCGAACGCCGCCGCGCTGGTGCTCCGCGGCGCCAAGTCGAAAACCATCGGGGTGGTGATCAAGGATTTCGGCGACCCCTTTCTCGGACGGATGATCAGTGCGCTCCAGAAGGAGGCGGCGGCGAGCGGCTGTTCGCTGCTGCTGACCGGCTTCGACTTTGCGGCGCGGCAGCCTCGCGACGCGGCTTCGCTGCTGCGGTACCGGCCGGACGCGCTCTTTATCGGCGGCAGCGATATATGTTCGGGCTGGATCAAACCCTTTCTCAAGGCCAATATTCCGATCGCCCAGATCGGGTCCGACGCTGATTACCCCGGCGTCGCCCGGGTCGAGACCGATGAAGAGGCGGGGTTGCGCAAACTGCTCGATTACGTGCTCGCCGCCGGCCACCGCAAACTCGGCTTCATCGGCAGCGACAACGGCCCCCACCGGCGGCGGCGGCTGATTCTCGAAAAAGAACTCCGACAACGAAGGATCAAGCTTGGCGACGTCGCCTTCAGCATCGTCACCGACGGCGAAAACGTCGGACTGCGGGCGATGAACGAGCTTCTCGCCCGCGGCAAGGCCAGGCGGCCGACCGCGGTGCTGGCCGCCGACGACGCGGTGGCCCAGGGGGCGTTGCGATCGATCCACAACGCCGGTTTGACGGTGCCGGGCGATGTTTCGCTTACCGGGATCGATGACATTCCGGCGGCCGAGCTGATGATCCCGGCGCTGACCACCATCCGCGTGCCGATCGGACGCATGGTCGAGGAGGCTTTCCGCCTCGTCTTCCACGGCGGCGGCGAGGAGAAACCGCCCCCCCGGCGACTGGAGCCGAAATTGATTGAGCGCGAATCCTGCGCCGCTCCGGCGGCGGAGCGACGGTGAACGGAAAGATGAAAAACTGCGGCCGAACGACCGCGTGAGGCAAATATGAAATCGAAAACCTCTCTCGAAAATGCGTTGGAAAACTTCGACCGGGCGGCGGTTATGCTCGAAAAAGAGTACGACCGCAACCTCCTCGACTCGCTGAGACACCCCCGCGAACGGATCGAATTGACCCTTTCGCCGCTCCTGTCCGACGGCAAAATCCATCCGATCAAAGCCTTTATCGTCAAGCATTCAGATGCGCTCGGCCCGGCCAAGGGCGGGATCCGGATGACCCCCGGCGTGACCCTCGACGACGTCACCGCGCTGGCGATGGAGATGACCTGGAAGTGCGCATTGATCGGCGTTCCCTTTGGCGGCGGCAAAAGCGGCATCGTGGCCGACCCCGCCAAACTCGCCCCCAAGGACAAGGAAACCGTAATCCGCAGCTTCACCCGCAACGGCAGCGGCCACCTCCGGCCCGATATCTACATTCCGGCCCCCGATATGGGCACCAATGAAACCGATATGGGCTACATCAAGGACACCGTCAGCTATTCGCTCGGCACCGCCACCACCCGGGGCTGTTACGTCACCGGAAAGCCGGTGATTCTGGGCGGCATTCCCGGCCGCCGCGAAGCCACCGGGCGCGGCGTCATGCTGACCGTGCTCGAAGCGCTCAAAATCCGCAACAAAGACCCCAAAAACACCACCGTGGCGGTCC
>JBFWIO010000442.1:0-2680 GCA_050255955.1 Victivallaceae bacterium | reverse complement strand
GCGCCGGAACTCGTTCCGGCTTCGTGAGCTGAGCTTCGCCCGGCATGGACACGAGGCTCCGCCTCGGCCTCCGCCAAAGGGCTCCGCGCCCTTTGGAATCCGCGCCAGGGCCGGGTGGCCCTGGACCCCTGCTCGGCGGAGGAACCGCCTCGCGATCCGGGGCGTGTAGCTACGCCCCGAGCCGGGAATCACGCCCCGTCTCCCCGCTCACTTCCCGATACAGAAGCGGCTGAAAATATTCCCCAGCAAATCCGGGTCCGCCGTCTCCCCCGTAATCCTCCCCAACGCCTCCAAACTGTGCCGCAACGGAATCGCCGCCAACTCCCACTCCCCACTCCGCATCAACTCCATCGCCTCCGGCAACGCCCGCACCAATAACCGCAATTCCCCGGTATGCCGCGCATTAACCGCTATCTCCGGCTCACTCCAGTCCCCCGACTCCCATACCAACCCGGCAAAACACTTGCCCAAAATATGCAAATTCTCCCCCGTCACCGCCGACACCGAAACCGCCAACGGCCCCGCTTCCGGCAACTCCCGGCCCCGCGCCAAATCAATCTTGTTCCATACCGCAATCTTTTTGGAATGCACCGACTTTCGGAACTCCCCCAGCTCCTCCGCCAAATCCGCGGCCGACGCATCCAAAACCCAAAACACCACCTCCGCCGTCCGCAAACTCTCCCGGCTCCGCCCCACCCCGATCTTCTCCACCAAATCTTCACTCTCGCGCAAACCGGCCGTATCAGTCAGACGCACCGGAATCGACTCAATCACCGCCGACTCCTCCAGCGTATCCCGGGTCGTCCCCGCCACCGGCGTCACAATCGCCCGCTCGTAACCCAACAAGGCATTGAGCAAACTCGACTTCCCGGCATTCGGCCGCCCCGCAATCACCACCCGGATCCCCTCGCGCAACACCTGCCCGGTACGGTCAGTCGCCAGCAAGGCTTCAACCCGACGCAACACCGGTTCGAGCCTGGCCGCCAGATCATCGTCCCAGTCCAGCGCTTCGTCGGGAAAATCAAGGTGGGATTCGCACTCCGCCAACACCTCAAGCACCTGTAGCCTCAAGGCGGCAAACTCTTTGCTCAATGCCCCCTGAAGTTGACGCTCGGCCAGATGCAACGCGGTTTCGCTCTGGGCCGAAATCAAATCACCAACCGCTTCGGCCTGAACAAGATCAAGCTTGCCGTTGATAAAAGCGCGAAAGGTAAATTCACCCGGTTCAGCCAGCCGGCAGCCCGCCGCCAGCGCAGCACGCAACGCCGCGTCCGCCGCCAACGCCCCGCCGTGACAGTGGAACTCCACCACGTCGTCGCCGGTGTAACTCGCCGGGCCCGGCATGTAAACCGCCAGCACCGCATCGCCGCCGATTTTGCCAAGCAGCATTTGGCGGCGATTTTCCGGCCCCAGCCCGGCGCGCCCGCGCCAGATTTGCCGACCGTACTCCAGTGCGCGCGGTCCCGCGACCCGGACGATCGCAATCGCCCCGCCGACCGCAGTGGCCAGTGCACAGATGGTGTCGGTGCTGTTCATTGCTTCACAGTCAGTATTTGACGTCAATCCACTTGCCGGTACGGCCGGATTCGTAGCAGGCGACCACCACGCGCGCGGTGGCGGCGGCGTCTTCCAGCGTCACATAAGGCGGACGGCCGTTGCGGATCGCGTCGATGATGTCGGCGATCTGGGCCGGATGGCCGCCGCCGTAGTAGCCTTTGCCGACCTGGAGCGCCTCGTCGAGCTTGCAGGCCTTGAAACGCTCGACGATCTCGGCCTTGGCAGCCTGATCGGTGAATTCGACAAAAGCCGGGACAAAGTCGGTGTATTCGATATACCCCTCGGTGCCGGTGATGATGTAGTTGCTGCGCCAGGTCACCGACTTGCTGGCCGAGGTGGAAATCACCGTCGCCAGCGCGCCGGAACGGAATTTGAGCAGGATCGCGATGGTATCCTCGGTCTCGATCACCCCCTGGTGGGCAAGGTTGTCAAACTTGACCGAGACCGATTCGATTTCGCCGAGGAAATAACGCATCAGGTCGAAGTGATGAACCGTCTGATTGATCAATACGCTGCCGCCCTCTTGTGCCCAAGTTCCTCGCCAGGCGTCGGTAAGGTAGTATTCGTCGGTGCGCAAACACGCCACGGTCAGACTCGCGGTCAGCATCCGGCCGAACTTGCCGTCGGCGATCAGTTGCCGCAACACCTGATTGGTCGGTTCGCAGCGGTGCTGAAAAATACCGCTCGCGGTCAATTCGGGATGACGGCGGTGCGCGGCGAGAATCTTATCCAGTCCGGCGTCGGTCGATGTCAGGCACTTTTCGCAGATCAGGTGTTTGCCGCTCTCAAGCACCGCGGCGGCGATTTCGGCATGACTGGCATGGTCGGTACAGACGCTGACGATGTCGATTTCGGGATCTTTGAGGATCTCGCGGTAATCGGTCACGGTTTCCGGAATGCCGTATTTGGCGGCCAGCTCTTTGGCTTTCTCAAGCTTGAGGTCGCAGAGGGTTTTGACCCGGACCGTTTCGTTCTTGAGATAGCTCTCGATGTGAGTCGGCGCAATTACGCCGCTGCCGATGATGCCGCAGTCGATTTCTTTCATGGAATTCCACCTGTATCTGGTTTGGGTATAATGGTTTTCTCTTAAAATAAACCGGTTTATAGCTATATGCAAACCGGA
>JBFWIO010000441.1:0-2684 GCA_050255955.1 Victivallaceae bacterium | reverse complement strand
AGCTCATGAGCGCGCCGGATCTCGTGCTCGCCGCCTCATTCAACAAGATTCTTCTTGACCAATGCGACTTCGAGTCGCCGCGCGAAATCGATTACCCCGCTTCCCGGCAGCCGCTTTTTGAGCTCGCGGGCCGTTTGCTCGGCGAGGGGCTTCCGGTTGAGGAATACCGTCTCCGGCTCCGGGCTGAAGCGCCCGACGCGACCTTTTTCGACGCCGACTGGTACGGCGACCTGCCCGAAAACAGCCGCCTGATCGCGATCAAGGCGCTGAGTGCGCGCGAACTTGTCGAGCGTTACAATCTCGCACTGGTGCAGAGTCTGCTTCTCTATGCCAAAAAGCTCGATATCGTCCTTGCCGCGCCGGAGCCGGCGGAATTGCGGCGGTTCTTCAAGTACCTCAAGTTTTTCCGGCTGCTGGCGGAGGCGCGGCGGGAAAAGGAGGGGGCGATCCGTTTCACCATCAGCGGCCCATTTGATATTTTTGAAAACAGCCGCAAGTACGCGCTTCAGCTCGCCTCGTTTTTCCCGGCCGCGGTGTTGCTCAACGAGTATCGCCTGGAAGCCGTGATCCGCTGGAAGGACAAGGATTGCCGGTTGATCCTCGACCAGAGTTCCGGCCTCAAATCCCACTATCGCAGCTTTTCCGATTACGTCCCCGAGGAGATCGCGATGTTCCACCGCCTTTTCCGCGAAAAAGTCGAAGACTGGAAAATCGTCGGCGACGCCGCGATGCTTGAGGGCAGCGGCGGACGGCTTTTTTTCCCCGATCTGAGCTTCCGGCACTGCGACGGTAAACCAACCGTGCACCTTGAACTTTTTCACCGCTGGCACCGCGGCGACCTCGGCGAACGACTCGAACTGCTGCGTCGCAAGCCGAAAACACCGCTCCTTGTCGGCATCGACCGGGCGCTTGCCGACGACGCGGCCTTTGCCGAGCTGGAAACGAAGTATCCGACTTTGGCCGGCCGCTTCTTCCGCTTCCGCGACTTCCCCGGCGTCGAACGCGTCCGCCGGGCGCTGGAGAATTTCCGGTAGCGGGCGGGGGAGGGCAGAGCGGGGGGGACACGCTGGCGCGCAGGCGGGGGGCCGTGCGCGGTGACCCCGGCACGGACGACAACGGACGACAACGGACGACTACGGACGGGCAACTACTGCCCCGCGCGCGGAGCCGATGGGCGCTGGGTGCGCGCGGTGCGGGTAGGGGACACGCTGGCGCGCAGGCGGGGGGGGCCGTGCGCGAGTGACCCCGGCACGGAGGGTCACGGAGGAACACGGAGAGACACGGAGCGGGCAACTACAGCCCCGCGCGCGGAGCCGATCGGCGTAGCGCGTGTCCGACCCGCAGTCTGATACGTGTCGCACGCGCACAGCGCCCATCGGTGTTGCGCGCGGGGCTGTATCGACCCCGTCCAAGTCGTCCAATCTGTCCAAATCGTCCAAGCGGGGTCACCCGCGCACGGCCCCCCGCCTACGCGCCAGCGTGTCACCTACCCACCCCGCGCGCACCCAGCGCCCATCGGCTCCGCGCGCGGGGCAGCAGTTGCCCGTCCGTAGTCGTCCGTAGTCGTCCGTAGTTGTCCGTGCCGGGGTCACCGCGCACGGCCCCACGCCTGCGCGCCAGCGTGTCACCATCCGCACCGCGCGCACTCCCCCATTCCCTTGTTTTGCATCTGTACTTTCTTATTTGGTACAGATTTGCAACAAAACTTCCGTTTTATCATAAAATTACCGATTCCATTCTTGACGGAGCCTTGTTCTTTGGATATAATTAGCGCCGACGGAACAAGAAAACCTCTTTTATTGTACAGGGGACATCATGATCAAGGAACGGCGCACCAAGGTTTCGCGGATTGCCAATCAGTACCGCGAGGAGTTGCTGGCCCGGCGGTTGGAGGCGGGTTCTCCGGTTGATTCAGTGCGGGATCTGGCCGACAAGTACCGCATTTCCCGGGTTACCGCCGACCGGGTGCTCAATCTCCTCGCCGACGAAGAGCTGATCTACCGGGTGCCGCGCTCGGGCAGCTATCTCAAAAATGACCCTCCGCCAATTCCCCGCATCGGCATTGTCAACGACCATCCCCTGACCGGCGGCATCGCCCTTCACCGCACCGTCTGGGCGGAGAAAATCGCCCGCGTTTTCGCCGACCGCGGGATTGCGGTCAGTTACATCCCCTACCACGTCCTTTGCGACCCTGCCGCCGCCGAAAAGGCTTTCGCCCGGCTCAACGGTCTCCTGGTTTCAACCTGGTTTGCCGACCGGGCGGCGGCGATCGTGCTGCGTTCCTTCAAAGGCAAAATCGTGGTCTTCGGCACGCTGTATCCGCTCGAGGAGGAGTTCGCCTGCAGTCAGGTGATGACCGATTTCCGGAGCGCGCTCGACGAGATGGCGGATCAGGTCGACTGGAGCAAATACGAACGCTTCCTGATATTGGTCCCGGGCAATCGCAATTCGCTGGAAACCGAACGGTTGGTGCGGCGCTTTTTCCGCGACATCGCTATTCCGGAGGCGAAAATCGAGAGCGTCAACTTCGACAACGTCCGCAGTGAATTCGCGGCGATCGCGGCGACCAATTACTTCGTCAACGCCGGGCGCGATTTCAGTCGGACGCTGGTTGTGACTTTGTCCGACTACTTCGCTTTCGGCATCGCCGGGGTGCTCGGCAACCATCCGCCCGACGTGCTGAG
>JBFWIO010000440.1:0-2700 GCA_050255955.1 Victivallaceae bacterium | reverse complement strand
GCTTCGCTTAGCTTCGCTCGGGTGGAACGCGAGCGACCAGCGTTTCGCCGCTGGACCACGCATCCGTACGACGGAGGGCGGGGTTGAGCGCTTCGCGCTTTTTTTTTATTTTTTTTTAGCCTGCGGCGCTATTTTTTATTTTTGGTAGCGATCCATCAATTTCCGCATCTCGGCCACCGCCGGTCCAATCCCGGTAAACACCGCACGCGCCACAATGCTGTGCCCGATATTCAACTCATGCAAATGCGGAATCTCCAAAATCCCGTCAATATTCAAATAGTCAATCCCATGCCCCGCATTCACCTTGATCCCCAACGAATTCGCCAACTCCGCCCCCGCAATCAATCCCTCCAACACCCGCTGCCGCTCCACCCCCGCCGTATTCGCATAATGCCCCGTGTGCAACTCAATGTAATCCGCCCCCAACTCCGACGCCATCTCAATCTGCACCGGCACCGCATCAATAAACAAACTCACCACAATCCCCAAACCCCGCAACCGCTTGATCGCCTCCCCCACCCGCGCCGCCTGCCCGACTACATCCAAACCACCCTCAGTCGTCAACTCCTGCCGCTTCTCGGGTACCAGACAACAACTGTGCGGTTTAAGCTTGGCGGCAATCCCCAGCATCTCCTCCGTCACCGCCATTTCCATATTGAGGAATTTCACCTTCGCCGCCAACGCCGTCAAATCGGCGTCATTGATGTGACGGCGGTCTTCACGCAAATGCGCGGTAATCCCCCACGCCCCCGATTTCTCGCAAATCAGCGCCGCTTCCACCGGACTCGGTTCCTTAGCCAGACGCGCCTGACGAATAGTGGCGACATGATCGACATTAACTCCCAAATTCAACATATTTCCTCCGCACTTGCCCTGATCAATTGATCGAGTTCATACAATTCCACTTCCCAGCCATCCGGTTCCAGCCCGGCCGGGTGAAAAATCACCCTGAGCGGCCGCAAAGCAAATGCCAACGGCCGGATTGTTTTTGCCAACAACTTCGGCGTCAAATGGTTGCCGCTCGCCGCATCATAATAAAATTCCAGCGTCCGCAGCGAAAAGGCGACCGGATGGAGAATTTGTTCGGGAAGCGCGGCAAAGGCGGCTTCATGGGGGTGAAGTTCGACCAGTACGCCGAGGTGTCTGCCCGGCAATTCGCGCATGAAACAGGCCAGCTGGCCGGGCGTCAGCATGGTATCCGGCAATCGGAGCGGCATTTCAAAGTCGATTTCGATCTCCTCCAGCGCGCCGCAGAAGCTGCGAAGCATGGTGAGCAAGGAGTCGCGGTATTCGGGGTCGTTGAGGGTTGAGCCGATGTCAAAGGCGGCGGAGACTGACAGTGCGCCGACGTCTTTGGCTTCAAAGGCACGTTGTTTGAGTTGTTTCAAAAACTCCAGCCGGAGCCGCAGATTTTCGTTGGGCGAGAGGGCGCAGAGGCTGCGGTCGAGGAGTTCGCCGCAGAGGATTTGTTTACCGTTGAATGCACCGAGGTGGCGGACGGAGTCGGGGCAGTCGAGCAGGAGTGACGGAATTTTGAGGAGGGAAAGGGATGGCGGCAGATCTGGCAATGAGGCCAGGTGTTCTGCGGTATCGATGGCGACGCCGTATGTCAGTTGTGGTTTCATGTTGTTGTTTCCAAGTTATCCTGCGTGCCAAAGCGCCCGTACCCCGGTGCCCAGCGTGCCTTGTGCCAGTACCACGGGCCTCTCCGCGTGCCTTGTGCCGTACCCCGGTCAAGGGCCGCGCCCTTGCGCAGAGTCAAGAGGGCGCGGAGCCCTCTTGTGGAGTGTGAGGCAACGCCTCACCGTTCCCGCTCCGGGCGAAGCCCCAGCTCAAAGAGGCGGAACGAGTTCCGCCGCTGAGCCCGGCCCGAGCTCCGACGCCGCAGGTGTCGGAGCGACCGGCCGCGCCAGCGCCCACCCCCGATACGCTATCCCAAATCCCCCCCTCCGTGCCCCCGTGCCTCCGTGCGAAACCTTCTCCCGGCATCCACTCCGCCCTGCTTCGCTCAATCGCGCGTGACACTTCGCTTCGCTGGTGTCCCACTTGTTTCGCTTTCGCAGAGAGGTGTGAGCTCCGCTCACGAAGGGGGGAGCGCTTCGCTTAGCTTCGCTCGCTTTTGAGCGAGCGACCAGGGGTGTTCGCCCCCTGGACGGCGACTCCGTACGACGGAGGGCGGGATTGGCGCTTCGCGCTTTTTCTTTTTTTGGGCGCTTCGCGCTTTTTTTATTTTATTAGAGAAAGCCCGCACGCTCCAGCGCATCCATCGTCACGCCCCGCTCCGGCAACCTCCCCGCCAGCATCAACTGCCGGTACACATACTTCCCCACCAAATCCGTCTCCAGATTCACCGCATCCCCCACCCGGCGCTCCCTCAACGCCGTCTCCCCCAACGTCGTCGGGATCAACGCCACCGAAAAATCATCCTCCCCCGCCTTCACCACCGTCAGCGATACCCCATCCACCGCCACCGAACCCTTGTCCACCATAAACGGTCGTAACTCAGGCTCCATCGATACCGCCAATACCACATCCGAACCCGTCCGGTCCCAGCCCAACACCCGCCCCGTCGCATCAATATGCCCCGAAACAATGTGCCCCCCCAACCGCCCCCCAGCCTTCATCGCCCGCTCAATGTTCACCAGCCCGCCAGGCCGAATCAATTCAAGGTTCGTCTTGTCCAACGTCTCCGCCAAAGTG
>JBFWIO010000439.1:0-2702 GCA_050255955.1 Victivallaceae bacterium | reverse complement strand
CTCCCGGCCGTCGAGGGTGAATATGATTTTGCCCCGGCTTGCCGGCTGCGGCAGGAGATTGACCACCAGTTCATCCTCGACCGGGGCGGCGAGTTCAAAGTCGATCGCGACCGGCTTGTCCGGGGCCATGCCGCGGAACAAGGTCGCGCCGGTGAATTCAAAGTACTGTTTTTCTCCCTCGAAGCGGGCGCAGAAGAGTTCCTTGCCGTTGCGCCGCAGCGTCGTTGCCGCCGGATCGGGGAGGGCGCCGCCGGCGGTGATCACCAGGTCCCCCGCCGGATTGACGGTCGCACCCGAATAGGGCGCGATCCGGAAGAGGTTTTCCAGCCGGGACAGCGCGTCCCGGCGCGGTTCGAGGCGGTCGAAGAGCAAGACGAAGCGGTTGCGGCGAAGCATGATGGCGCGGCTCCAGTCGTGATCGTTGAAGTCCCTGACTTGGCCCGCGAAAAACACCGATTCGCCCGCCGCCCCGCAGTTCCCGACTTCGGCATACCAGGCGGGCCGGTCGGAGGCAAGGCCGTTGACGGCGCAATAGAGCTGGCTCGGTCCGGACAGCACTTCGACGCCGCCGAGGAGCAGCATTTCAATCGCGAAGTTGTAGAATGCGCCGCGCCCCTCCGGCCGGTATTTGGGGCCGAGGAGAAGGTAGTCGCCGGTTTCATCCGGACGGCTGCGGTAGGCGTAGAATTCATCTACTTTGGCAGGAGCAAGCCCGGCGGGAAGGTTCTGATAATTCATTTTTTCGCCGGTGACGCGGGTGGCGATAACCTTGCCGGCGGTTTTCTCCAATGTATTATGGGTGAATTTCCGGCCCGGCTCAAAAAAGGCGAATCCGATTTTGGCCGCTTCCGGGTCTGCGAGATAGAGCTTCTGCATCCGGCTGAAAGCCTCGTCGTCGTAAAGCATCGCGAAGCCGCCGCAGATGCCGGCAAAGCCGTTGAGCCATTCGCCCGGCCGAAGCGAAGAGATCGCCAGCAGATAGTCGGCGTAACCCCGGACGTTGGGATTGACGCGCATTTCGTCCGGATTCTCCCAGAATCCATATTGCAAAGCCGGGAAGAGCATACTCGGACTCCACACCTTCCAGCTCTGCTGCGGGGTGACCGAGTTCCACAGCGGGGCGAAGACGTTGCGCACGCATCGCATTCCCTCGGCGCTGTCGATGGAGGGATAATATTTGTCGAAATAACGGGCGACGGCATAAACGCACAGCGCCTCCATGAGATAGTGGCGGTCGCGAAGTCCCGTATTCGGTTTGGGGTTGAGGTAAATCCGGTACCAGCCGCCGTAGCCTGACTCGATCCAGTATTGCATCTGCTGATAGAATTTTTCGGTGATCCGCTGCCGGATTTCGGGTGTGAAAACGGGATCTTCCTCGATCAGATCCCAGTAGAGCGCCATTTTTGCCGCCCAGTAGTGATAAGGCTTGACCACCGGATCGCGGCCGTCGTCGTAGCGGTCGATTTTGTTGTTGTTGCGGATCATTTCCTCATCGGGGAAGATGCGTTTGAGCATGTCCTCGACGTAGCGCCGGTCGCCGGTCATATAAAAAGCCGCCATGTCACGCCCGATCGGATCGTAGTTGAAGTAGCTTTCCCATTCGCAGCCCCAGCTGAATTTTAGTTCCGCCGCCTTGGGGTAATTGATTTCGGCGAGGCGCGGCAAGGTCAGGTCGCCACCGGCGGGGAGGGCGCGGATGGCGTCGGCAAGCTTCTCCGCGCTCCGGCGGTGCCCGTCGGCGTCGCTGCCGCCGGCAAAGACCACGTTGAGTCCGTCGGCAAAGGGATTGTGAAGCGTCCGCACCAGGTCGCCGCCACGGCCGGGATAGCGGGAGTCAAGGATCACATAGTGCCGGAAATACAGGTTTGCGATCGCCGGATTGTCATGGGCGTTGCCGAGGAGGATCCGGTTTTGACTCCGGCTTTGGCCCTGCGGTGAATCGGCGTTGAAGACCGGCAGCTCCACTCCGGTTTTTTCGCGGATGGCGCGGTTGATTGCACGGGCCATTTCCTGGTGTCCGGCGCCGCCGGTTACGATCACCGCGGCGGGCTTGCCGTTTTTGACCAGACTGGTCGTCAAATATAGCTCGCGCGGCTCGATTTTTCGTTTGCCGAAGACCGAAAACGGCTGTCCCGCCGGGGTCAGCGGCTCAATGTTGAGGTTGTCGATATCGACCGTGGCCGGAGTGTTCCACGGCACATAGAGTTCGACGATCATTTCCTTGACTTCGGGCGGCGCGACGGCGTCGAGCGAAAAGGCGGTGAACTTGCCGCCGTTGAGCGCCGGGGTGCGGAATTTTTTGGCATTGACATACTTGCCGCTATGGGTGAGGAAGATGACGTTGAATTCGAGCTTTGCCTCCGGCCGGTCGGGGGCGGCGTTTCGCGCTTCGAGCGAAATCCGGTACGGCTGGTCGGAGCGGGCGCCGAAACTCCGGGTCATCCCGACCGCGTTGGCCCCGCGCGTTCCCTTGGCCGCGATCCGGACGAAGCGGTTGTCGCCTTCGGCGAGTACTTCGACCGCGCCGTTGCCGTCCGGTTTGAGATAGGTCCGCCAGCCGGACGGCAGCCGGTCCCCGACCGGAGCCCGGTCAAACGATTCGGTCGGCACGGCCCAGGCGGCGGCGCAAATCAACACCGGCAGCAGCAGCAAAGTCATCTTCATCGTCATTCCTCAGCGGTTGGGGTGCAAATAGTAATCGG
>JBFWIO010000438.1:0-2709 GCA_050255955.1 Victivallaceae bacterium | reverse complement strand
GCGACCAGCGCTTTTCGCGCGCTGGACTGCGACTCCGTACGACGGAGGGCGGGGTTGGCGCTTCGCGCTTTTTTTTATTTTTTTATTTTTTTTCTGCCAGGTACTTTTTCACACTGTCCATATCCTTGTCGCCGCGCCCGGACAAATTCACAATCACAATCCCGTCCCGGCCATAGCACTTCGCCGCCTTGATCCCCTGCGCCACCGCATGCGACGACTCCAACGCCGGAATAATCCCCTCCAATCGCGACAACAACCCAAACGCCTCCACCGCTTCATCATCGTCTATCGACGGATACCCCGCCCGCCCACTGTCCGCCAACTCACAGTGCTCCGGCCCCACCCCCGGATAATCCAACCCCGCCGACACCGAATGCGTCTCGATAATCTGTCCGTCCGCATCCTGCAACAAATAACTCTTTGACCCGTGCAACACCCCCACCCGGCCACCGCCAATGCTCGCCGCATGACGCCCGCTCGCAATCCCCGCGCCGGCCGCTTCCACCCCGGTCAGCTTCACCCCCCCATCCGCAATAAATCCGGCAAATATCCCCATCGCATTGCTGCCGCCCCCGACACAGGCAATCACCTCGTCCGGCAACCGCCCCGCCTTCTCCAATATCTGACGCCGTGCCTCCACCCCGATCACCGACTGAAAGTCGCGCACCATCGCCGGATACGGATGCGGCCCCGCCACCGTCCCGATCACATAAAACGTCTCCTCCGGATTCGCCGCCCAGTCGCGGATCGCCTCGTTCATCGCATCCTTCAACGTCGCCGAACCCGCCTCAACCGCAATCACTTTTGCCCCCAGCGTCTTCATCCGCTCGACATTGGCCGACTGCCGCGCCACATCGACCGACCCCATGTAAACTTCGCACGGCAAGCCGAACAACGCCGCCGCCGTCGCCGTCGCCACCCCGTGCATCCCCGCTCCGGTCTCGGCGATCAGGCGCTTCTTGCCCATCCGTTTGGCCAGCAGTACCTGCCCGATGGTGTTGTTGACCTTGTGTGCACCGGTATGGTTGAGGTCTTCGCGCTTGAGGTAAATTTGCGCGCCCCCGGCGTATTCCGACAGGCGTTTGGCGTGGTACAGCGGCGATTCGCGCCCGACATAGTCGCGCAGCAATTCATCGAGTTCTTGTTTGAACGCCGGATCGGCCTTGGCTTCGAGATAGGCCGCCTCAAGTTCGATCAGGGCCGGCATCAGCGTTTCGGCGACATACTGGCCGCCGTAAATTCCATAATGGCTCTTCATTTGTATTCCTCCAGAAAAGTTCTGATTTTATCATGCGATTTGATCCCCGGCGAGACTTCGAGCGAACCCGACAAGTCGAGCCACTCCGGCCCCACCGCCGCAATCGCCGCCGCCGCGTTGTCAAAAGAAATTCCCCCCGCCAGCGCGACCGGCCGCAACGCCGCCATTTGCCGGGCCAAGTTCCAGTCGCAGACCTTGCCGCCGCCGCCCCTCGCCCCGTCGAGCAGCAGGAGTTCGGCCGGAAAATCACGATAGGCGCCGAGTTCGGCTTCGCTCGTCAGATGAACCGCTTTCCAGACCCGCGCAAAGTCGATCGCGCGGGCGAAATCGGCCGATTCGCGGCCGTGAAGCTGGACGGTATCGAGTCCGCAAGCCTTCACCGTTTCGCGTATCAGTTCCAGCGGAGCATCGGCGAAAACCCCGACCTTGCGACAGCCCGGCCCCAAGGCTTCGCAGAGCGCACGCAAGCGCTCAAGCGGAATATAGCGCGGACTCGCCCCGACGCAGACGAAGCCGAGCGCCGCCGCGCCGTATTGGCGGGCAAACTTCGCATCTTCCAGTCGGGTCAAGCCGCAAATTTTGATTTTCATGCGATCAACTCCCGGAGTTTCTCCGCCGGGTCGGCGGCGCGCATCAAACTCTCACCGATCAGGAACCCCGCCGCCCCGGCACCGCGGAGGCGCTCAATATCGGCCCGGCCGGTGATCGCGCTCTCGGCGATCGGCAGCCGCGCCGCCGGAACCTCGGCGATCAACTCGGCGCTCAAGTCGAGACTGGTGGCAAAGGTGCGGAGCGAACGCGCATTGACCCCGATCAGATCGACCGGCGAATCCACGAGCCGCCGCAGTTCCTCGCGGTCATGGGCTTCGCCGAGCACCGCGAGCCCGAGCTTATGCGCCGCGTCTGCGAGCGTGAGCAAAGTCGGCTGGTCGAGCATCGCCGCGATCAGGAGAATCGCATCGCCCCCCGCCGCGCGGGCTTCGAGCAACTGATAGGGGTCAAATATAAAGTCTTTGCGAAGCAAGGGAATCGGCGAAAACGCCGCCACTTTCTCAAGGTTGCCGAGGCTGCCAAGGAAGAAATTCTCCTCGGTCAGCACCGAGAGCGCCGCCGCGCCGCCCGCGATCAACGCTCGGGCCAGCTCCTCGACCGGAAAATCCGGCCGGATCAGGCCCTTTGACGGCGACGCCTTTTTGAGCTCGGCAATCACCCGGATGCCGGGTTGGCGAAAGGCTCCGGCGAAGTCGCGCGCCGGCCCCGTCGCCGCAATCCGCGCTTCGAGTTGCGCCGCCGGAATCCGGCGTTTCGCCTCCTCCAGCTGCGGTCGTTTGGCTTCGACGATTTGAACGAGAATGTCCTTCATCGGTTGCTCTCCTCGATCAAAATCCGAAATTTCTCGCGCGCCCGGCCGGAGCCTATCGACTCCGCCGCCGCCGCGATCCCGGCTGGCA
>JBFWIO010000437.1:0-2719 GCA_050255955.1 Victivallaceae bacterium | reverse complement strand
CGGCCTGGTGCGTTCGGCGGAAGCCCCGTTCTCGGCCGATCCCGAGGAGGAAAACCGGCGGCTGGCGGAGCGCTGCGCCGGCTTCCCCGGCTTCGTCCCGCTCCCGGCGGTGCATCCGGCCTACGGCTTCTGGCAGCAGGGCCATTTCGCCGCCGCCGCGCTCTATCCGTCGTTTCACGGCTACCGCCTCACTTCGCGCGCGGCGCTGGCGATGGCGCGCCGCCTCGCCGCCGCCGGAACCTTGCTGGTACTGGTCATGCGCGAAGAAGACGAGCGCGGCCAGCACCCGTTGTGCAAAGTCAAACCGCCCCCCGCCGCCGAAGTCGCCCGCTTCGCCGCCCTCCTCCCCGAGGCGAAAATCCTCGTCCTCAACGCCTGTTGGCCTGAAGTCATGAACCTGCAGGAAGCCAATCTCTACAGCGACTGCGCGATGGTCGAGGCGTTTCCGGCTTTGCACGGCATACCGCCGGAGCGTCTCGTATTCGGCAGTCATTCGCCCTTTTTGTGCCCCGGCGCGGCGCTCGCCAAAGTCACCGGGGCCGCCTTCCCGCTCCGGGAACGGCTGGCCTTCTGCCGCCTGCGCGCGGATTCACTCCTCAGTGAAGCCATCCGCGCCCGGAACTCGGGTTGACAAATGCGGCAACGCCGGAGCTCAGAGTACCGGCTCAAGATCCCCCCGCATCTCCTCCGGGGAGCGGCCGCGAAGGCGGCGGATGGCGCGCGCAAAACTGGCGTAGCTCTCGAAGCCGCTGCGCTGGGCGATTTCCTTGCACGACAAATGGCGCTGGGCGAGCAAGTTGAGCGCGAGCTCGAGACGGCAGCGCTGCAAATACGTGTGGAGCGTCACCCCGGTCTGGGCGCGGAAGCTGCGGGCGAGGTGCTCGCGCGACACCCCGAGCGCGGCGGCGATGCCGCCGCCATCGAGGGGGCGGGTCAGGTCGGACAAAATCAGCGACTGCGCCGCCGTCGCCAGCCGTCCGGCGGGAGTGCCGAACATCGGTTCTTCACGGCTCGCCGTCAGCTTCTCCAGCAGCCGGTAAACCAGCCGCGCCCCGGCCAGCGCGGTCATCGGCTCAACCGAGCTCCGCGCCTGCCCCTGCCGGAATCCGGCGAGAATCGGGATCAACTCCGCCGCCGGAAAGAGGTACCCGTAACGGCGGTTGAGCTCGGCCACCGTCTCCTCGGCTTCGTTGAACGCGATCCAGAGGAAACGCCACGGCTCCCGGCCGCCGGGGCGATAGTAGTACGTGGTCAAAGGATCGCGGTGATTGTGGAGAAACGCGCTCCCGGCCGGAATTTGGTGATCGACCGCCCCAACCCGCAGCATCGCCGGGCCGGAGAGGGTGATCGAGATCTGGCTTCCCGCAATGTCGCGCGGCGTAATCCGGTAAGCGGAGTTTTCCTGAACTTCCTCGACCACCAGCTGCGGCACCGGCAGTCCGGCGAGCGGCCGCCGGACGTCGAAGTGCGCTTCCCAGCGGCGGACTTTTGCGTAATTCATCGGCACGGCAACCTCCCGTCACAATTTGCACCGGCTTATCACAAAATGATCACACAAAGTGTATGAAAGTGATTTTTGCACCGCTATACTATAGTTGTGATTGTTCCGAAATGGAAGCACTTTCAATCAAAAAGGATGAAAAAATGGCACCCAAACTGCAAGTCACGATCTGGAATGAATTCCATCACGAAAAGACCAATCCGAAGATCGCCGCGATCTATCCCGACGGACTTCACCAGGCGATCGCCGACGGCATCGCCGCCCCCGACCTCGAAATCCGCCTCGCCTCGCTCGACCAGCCGGAATGCGGCCTCACCGACGAAGTCCTCGCCAACACCGACGTCCTGATGTGGTGGGGCCACTGCAAACACGCCGACGTGCCGGACGAACTGGTCAAGAAAATCCAGAAGAAGGTGCTGGAGGGAATGGGCCTCATTGTGATGCACTCCGGCCACTTCTCAAAGATTTTCAAGACTCTGATGGGCACCAACTGCTCGCTCAAGTGGCGTGAAGTCGGCGAACGCGAACGGCTCTGGAACATCGACCCGATGCACCCGATCACCGAGGGCATCGGCGATTACTTCGAGCTGCCGCACGTCGAAATGTACGGCGAGCGCTTCGACATTCCGAGCGACGGGCACGTGGTGTTCATCTCCTGGTACGAGGGCGGCGAAGTCTTCCGCAGCGGCGTCACCTTTGAGCGCGGCTACGGCAAAATTTTCTACTTCAGCCCCGGCCACGAGACCTACCCGATCTACTACGACGCCAACATCCGCCGCGTCCTCGGCAACGCCGTCCGCTGGGCGAAGCCGCTGATCAAACGCGAACACATCTGCCCGAACGTCAAACCGCTCGAAGTGATCCGTTCCGTTGACCCCGCCGCCGACGCCAAGGCCGGGATCGTCCAAAAGGTCAACTGAGGGGGCGCGATGAAAAAGTACAAAGCGGGCGTGATCGGCCTCGGAATGGGCCGCAACCACATCGCAGGCTACCGCGAACACCCCGACGTCGAAGTGGTGGCGATCGCCGACATCAACCAAGCGAAACTCCTGCATTATCAAAAGGAATTGAACATTCCGCGCGCCTACAACACCGCGCACGAGATGCTGGCGGCGGAAAAGCTCGACATCGTCTCGGTGGCGGTTCCCAATATCGACCACAAGGCGCTCACCGTCGCCGCGCTCGAAGCCGGGGCCAACGTGCTCTGCGAAAAGCCGA
>JBFWIO010000436.1:0-2700 GCA_050255955.1 Victivallaceae bacterium | reverse complement strand
CCGGGGCGGCGGTCAATCCGCGCGACAAGAGCACCGGCGTCCCGCCCGGCGTCCCCAGGGCGGTCGCCGATCTCTTTCTGGTCGGACACTGGGGAAATGAGGCGGAGCTTGAGCAATTTTTCGCCGCCGAGGGCGGCAACATCGCGGCGGTGATCGTCGCCGCCGGGTACCCTTTTATGCAACAGGGCGAGACTTTTCTGCCTTTTATCCGCGAATTGACCAGCCGTTACGGAGCGTTGATGATCATCGACGAGATCGTCACCGGCTTCCGGATCGCCGTCGGCGGCGCGCAGCAGTATTTCCAGACCGTACCCGACCTCGCGGTCTTCGCCAAGGGCATGGCCAACGGCATGCCGATATCGACCTTTCTCGGCAAAAAGAAGTATATGGAAGTCCTCGACCGCGCCGTTGTCTCCTCTACCTACGGCGGTGAAACCCTTTCGCTCGCCGCCGCCAAAGCCGTGCTCGAAATCTACCGGCGCGAAAACGTCGTCGAACATCTCTGGCGGGTGGGTTCGCTGCTCTGGAACGGCGCGGCCGAGTTGACCCGCCACTACGGCGTTCCGGTCGAATTCAAGGGCTTCGCCCCCTGCAAAGCGGTGGTTCCGGCCGATCCGGCCACCGGCGAAGCCTTTTACCGGGCGGCTTTCCGCCACGGTTTGAGTTTCTACAGTGTCAATTACGTCAACTTCAGCCACAAAGACGCCGATGTCGACCAGGCGCTGGACCGGTTGAAAAAAGCGCTTCGAACGATGTAACAAAAGGAACGCCTTATGAAGAAAATCCATCTCGGAATTCTGCTGCTTTTGGGCGCGATCGGGTGCATCCGCGCCGCCGACACCCCCGCCCCCGCTTCGGATATCAATCCGAAATTCAAGGAAATGTGCCGAAAAACGCTTGACGCCCGGCTCGGAACTCCGCTCGGGAAGCTGCAATATGCGATCGCCTGGGGCGCTTCCTACGATCTCGACGCGATGCTCGACGGGTATCTTGCCACCGGCGACCCGGAGTTTCTCGACATGTTCGTCAAACTCGCCGACCGGGCGGTCGCAGCCCGCGCCGACACGCTCGGGATCAAAGATTATCGCGGCCGCCTGCGCGCCGGCTGGCTGGCCGATCCGTATTACGGCACCGGGGGGCCGGTGACGCTGCCCGACGCTTCCGGCAAACCGTCGATTGAGGTGCGTTCGACCCTGTTGAGTCACAATCAGGAGACCGAGGTTACCGTCACCGCCGACCCTGCCAAAGGCACCTTTGCCCTCGAGTCGCGCAATGCCAAAGCCGGTGACCGCTCGCTCTGCAAAAAGATCGACGGCCTCACCATGGACAATGTCGAGGAAAAAGTCAACACCGCCAAAACCCGCACCGCGATCAAGGTCAGAAAAGTCGGCGACCAGCCGCCGGTCACTGCCGGACCGGTCAAAACCCCGGGCAACAACTTCGTAATGCACGGTCACCATACCGGCAAAGGGGTGGTCCCGCTGCTCCGCTTCGCGCTCGCGGTCAAGGCCGATCCGGCGCTCTCCGCCAAATACGGCGACGCGGCGGCGCGTTATTTCAAATGCGCCGAGGAGGCGATAGCCGACATGGATCAGGACTGGCGCGAACATCCCGACGGCGGCTACATCGTCTTTGAGCCCGGGATGCCGTTCTGGTGCGACGGGGTGGCCGAGCCCAACAATACCCTTGCCATGAGCGGCCTGGCCTATTTGTATCTCTACGACGCGACCGGAAGGGAACTTTACCTCGACCGCGCCCGCAAGTTGGCGACCTTTATGAAAAAGGAACTCGAGGACAATCCCGACGGCACGGTGACTTTCTACTACTGGACGCGGCTCAACCGTCTCGGCTGGGGAGCCGACGCGGGTTCGGTCAACACCCCGGTTTTTGTGATGAAAACCGCGGTGGTCGAGGATACCAGCCACTTTCAGCTTTCGCTGCGTTTCTTCGCCGAATGCCGCCGCCACAAACTGGTGATCACCGACGCCGACATGGCCAAACTGGCCAAAACATTCCACGCCCGGATCGACCGCGGCAATCAGGAGAAACCGCTCGCCGAACGTGTCGACGGCTCGCTGATCGAGGGGGTGAGTTACCAGCACTCCCAGGCCGGCTGGGCGGAGTTCTACGATGTCGATCCGGCCGTACCGGCCCGGATCCGGCAAATTTTTGAACAGACCAAACGCGATGACTCGCGTTCCTCGGTGCTCGCCACCTGGGGCACGCTGCTGCGCGGAGAAGCGATAAACGCCCGACAACAAAAGTGATCATGATCCATCCTGATTTGTCATTTCTGAACTGTCGCCGTTAGAAAAATAAGGGAAAAGTAAAAATGAAACTCAAGACCTTTTTTGTCCGTACTCGCGCCGTTTTCACGCTGATTGAACTTCTGGTGGTGATCGCGATCATCGCCATCCTCGCCTCGATGCTGCTGCCCGCCCTCAACAAGGCGCGCAATCAGGCCAAAAAATCGTCCTGTACCGGCAACCTCCGCCAGCAGGGCACCGGGATGGCGATGTACACCGCCGACTTCGACTTTTTCCCGCAGGCCGGGGCGGTGGTGTACGCCACCGCATTCTCCTCGGCAAGCTGGAAGCTTCAGATCGCCCACTACGCCGGACTTGACATCGCCGCTTCGCTCGCCGACAAGAAAGCGTTTTGCGCCAAAGGCATCTTCAAATGTCCGGAGTGGAAAAAAGA
>JBFWIO010000435.1:0-2728 GCA_050255955.1 Victivallaceae bacterium | reverse complement strand
TGATCCGCATTCTCAAGAAGCCCTGCATCGCCTACAAGGTCCACGGCGCCGGCCGGAACGACGCCAAAATGGCGTTCGATTACGCCATCCGCAACATCAAGCCCGGCGACGTCATCAACGTCGGCATGCATCGCGGCGACAACGACAATATGATCGAAGACAACGTCGCGCTCTTTGAGCAACTCCTCGGCTGAAAAAAACGAAGGGAAGATGGATGAAAATCGCCGTCTGCATCAAGCAGGTTCCCGACGTCAAGTCCGTCCGCATGGACGAAAAAACCGGCACCGTCATCCGCAGCGGCAAGGACGCGGTGATCAACCCCCTCGACTTGCACGCGATCGAACTTGCCCTCCGCCTCAAAGACCAGTTCGGAGCCCGGCTCACCGCCGTCACCATGGGCCCGCCCGCCGCCGAAAAGGCGCTCCGTGAAGCCGCCGCCCTCGGCATTGACGAGTGTGTGCTTCTCTCCGATATGGCCTTTGCCGGTTCCGACACCTGGGCCACTGCCAAAATCCTCGCCTCGGCCCTCCGCCGGATCGGCCCTTTTGACCTCATCATCTGCGGCGAACGCGCCACCGACGGCGACACTTCGCAGGTCGGGCCGGAAATCGCCGCCGAGTTGGGGCTCAGCGTGATCGCCTACGTCAATCACTTCGGGTGCGATCCCGCCTCCGGCGAATGCCGGGTCAGCCGCCGGGTCGAGGACGGCGAGGAGATCTATTCCGCCCGGCTCCCGTTGGTCATTACCGTCACCAAGGAAATCGGCGCGGTCCGGCTTCCCACCTTTCGCGGCGTCCTCGCCTCGCGCGCCATTGCGGTCGCGAAGCTGACCAACAAAGAGCTCGCCTTGCCCGCCGACTGCATCGGCCTCGCCGGTTCTCCGACCCGGGTGCTCAAAATTTTTCACCCCCCGATCACCCGCGAATGCCAGATGATCAATGCCGGCAACGATCTCGAAATCGCCGCCGCCGTTTCCCGTCTGCTTGAGGAGGTTCACCCATGAAGCCGCTGCCGGTCTGGATTCTTGCCGAAAGTCGCGACGGCCATATTTCGCGCCCGACCTATGAACTCATCTACCGCGCCCGCGCCCTGGCCGATTCGGTCGGCGCCGGGGTCGGCGCGCTCTGCGCCGGTTCCGGCTTCAGCGACGAAGCGCTCGACTCGATCCGCCGTCGCGGCGTCGATTTGACGGTCGCCATCGACGACCCGAACCTCAAGGACTTCATTCCCGAACTCCACGCCGCCGCGCTCGCCGCCGCGATCCGCAAGTTCGACATTCAGATCCTCCTCGCGGCCGCCACCGCGACCGGCCGGACACTCTTGCCGTATCTCGCCATGCAGCTCAAAACCGGCCTCACCGCCGACTGCACCGAACTCGCGCTCGACCCCCAAAGCGGTCTCCTCAACCAGACCCGTCCGGCCATCGGCGGCAACATCATGGCGACCATCCAGTGCCGCACCGCCCGACCCCAGATGGCGACGGTGCGCCCCCACTCTTCGCCAGCCGCCCCCGAAATTTCCGGTTTCACCGGCGAAATCGTGCGGATCGCCGCGGGGAAACTCCCGCCGACCACGCTCAAACTCGACCAATTCCTTGCCGCCGCCGGCGAAGACGACCTCGCCGCCGCCGAACGGGTGGTGGTAATCGGGCGCGGCGTCCGCAAAGCCGAACAGCTTGAAATGATCCGCGAATTCGCCCGTCTCCTCGGCGCCTCCATCGGCGGCACCCGCGAAGTGGTTGACCGCGGCCTTCTGAGCTACCCCCATCAGATCGGATTGAGCGGCAAAACCATCGCCCCCAAACTCTACATCGGCCTCGGCCTTTCCGGCGCGATCCAGCACCTCGCCGGAATGCGCACTTCAGAGAAAATCATCGCCGTCAACCGCGAAGCCGAAGCCCCGATTTTCAAGGTCGCCGACATCGGCATCGTCGGCGACCTCCAAGCCATTGTTCCCCAATGGATCGCCGCATTGAAGAAAGGCGGGAAATCATGGATCTGAAATTCAATTCGCTCACTCCGGCGATCCTCGCCGAATTGCGTGCCATCGCCGGCGACAAGTACGTGATCGCCGGCGACCCCGAGCTCCTCGACGCCTACGCCAAAGACGAGACCCCCGGCGACGAAGCCGGACGGCACCTTCCCGACGTCGTCGTCCGCCCCCGCACCGCCGCCGAAATCGCCGCCATCATGAAACTCGCCAACCGCGAACTGATCCCGGTCACCCCGCGCGGCGCCGGCAGCGGCCTCTCCGGCGGCGCGGTGCCGGTCTTCGGCGGCATCGTCCTCGCCACCGACCGCATGAATTCCATTCTTGAATTCGACGCCGCCAATCTGATGCTGGTCGCCGAACCCGGCGTGATCACCAGCGAAATCAATGTTTTTCTTGAGCCCCACGGTCTTTTTTATGCCGGATATCCGATGAGCCTCGAAACCTGTTTCCTCGGCGGCAACGTCGCCGAAAACGCCGGCGGCGGCAAAGCGGTCAAGTACGGCGTCACTTCGCGCTATGTTCTCGGGCTCGAAGTGGTCACCCCCACCGGCGAAATCATTGAGCTCGGCGGAAAACTCTGCAAAGATGTTACCGGCTACAACCTTGTCCCCCTGATGGCCGGCTCCGAAGGAACCCTCGGGATTTTTACCAAAATCATCCTGAAACTCTTGCCTCAGCCCAAAGCCAGCATTGATCTGCTCTGCCTCTTCCCGGACGCTGCCAGCGCCATCGCGCT
>JBFWIO010000434.1:0-2738 GCA_050255955.1 Victivallaceae bacterium | reverse complement strand
CCAACTCCTCCGCCAAACGAATCGAATCCGCCTTGTCCATCCCGCACAACGGCCGCAACACCAACATCTGCGTCGCCCTGGCAATCGTCGCCATATTCGTCAACGTCTGCGACGCCACCTGACCCACCGCCTCCCCCGTCAACAACGCCTCGCATTCACTCCGCTTCGCCACCGCCTCCGCCACCCGCAACATCGCCCGACGATACAAAACCGTCCGGTCACGCTCCGTACACCGATCCCGTATCTCCTTCTGCAACGGCGCCAGATTACACAAATGCAACTTCCCCGGAAACTGATACAAATTCAAATACGCCGCCAAACGCTTCACCTTGTCAACCGTCTCCGGCGGCGTATACGGCGAACTGTGAAACGTCAGAAAATCCACAAAACAACCCCGCTTCATCGCAAGATAACACGCCACCGGCGAGTCAATCCCCCCCGATAACAACGCCAGCACCCGCCCGTTGCACCCCACCGGCAACCCGCCCGGAGATCGGAACGTCTCAACGAAAATCGCCGCAAACTCATGGCGCACCTCACAACCGATCGTCACTTCGGCATTGTCCAGATCCACCTCCAGCCGGTCACGCTCCGACACCGCCGCCACTTCAGAAGCGAGGCGAATCTCCAAACCCTTGGAATCCAACGGAAAATCCTTGTTGCTCCGGCGCGCCCGAATGCGGAACGTCACCTTCGCCTTTTCAGTTAGCTTCCGCGCCAGCACCGGCCCCGCCAGCTCACGCACCGCCGCCGCCATCGCCTCCAGCTCCGGCGCGACAAAACGCGCCGGCGAAAACGACTCCAGCCCGCAAACCCGCTCCAGCACCACCCGGATCGCGTCAACTTCCGTTTCCGCAAAAAATCCGCCGTCACGCGGCTCCACCCAAATCCGGCCCCGAACCTGGCAGACCTTGCACAAAACTTTGTCGCGCAAATGATAGCGCATGTTCCCCATCAACTGGCGCTCGAACGCCCGCCGGTTGTTTCCCTTGATCGCGATTTCGTGATAACGGCAGATGATTGCGTTGTACATAAACATTCCTTAGGGTAAAGGGCCCGTTCAGCCCCGGAAAATGAAGAAGACCGCACCGAGCAAACAAACCCCGGCCGCCAGATAGTTCCACGAAAGTTTCTCATTCATGTAGAAGATCGCAAACGGCACAAAGACCGCAAGCGTAATCACTTCCTGCATGATCTTGAGCTGCCCGACAGAAAGCGCGGTGTGGCCGATCCGGTTGGCCGGCACCTGGAGCAAATACTCAAAAAGCGCAATCCCCCAACTCACCAGCGCCGCCACGTACCACGCCCGCCCGGAGAGATTTTTGAGATGCCCGTACCAGGCAAAGGTCATGAAGATGTTGGACAAAATCAACAGTCCGACAGTCTGGGCGACCGGATGCACGTTCATAAGCGCCTCACTCCGGCCGGGCGGCCCGCGTCATCAGATTGCGGATCGCGATTTCCGGCGCCAGATTTTCGTACAACATCGCGTAAATCTGATCGGAAATCGGCGTCTCCACCCCGGCCCGGTGCGCAAGCGCGCAGACCCCGCGGCAGGTCGTCACCCCCTCCGCCACCATCATCCCCATTTCGGCGAGGATGTCGGGCAACTTTTTGCCCCGTCCCAACTCTTCGCCGACATGACGGTTGCGGCTGTGCCCGCTGCAGCAAGTCACGATCAAGTCGCCAATCCCCGAAAGCCCGGAAAAAGTCTCGGCGCGTCCCCCGAGGGCAACCCCCAAACGACTCATTTCGGCGATCGCGCGGGTCATCATCGCCGCTTTGGGATTGTCGCCGAGCTTCATGCCGTCGATGATCCCGGCGGCGATCGCCATCACGTTCTTGACCGCGCCGCCAAGCTCCACCCCCACCGGATCCGGCGAGGTGTAGACCCGGAAGTCGTCGTTCATAAAAAGTTCCTGAACCAGCTCCGCCGCGCCCGGCGCGTCGGACGCCGCCACCACCGCGGTCGGCACCCGGCGCGACACCTCCTCGGCATGGCTGGGCCCCGAGAGCACCACGTAACGCGAAGGGCCGAGCACCGATTCGGTGATTTCGCCGACCCGCATCCAGCTCTCGACCTCGATCCCCTTGGCGACGTTGAGGATGAGCTGTTTGCGGCTGTCGAAGCAGGGCTTGAAACCCTTGAGAACCTTGCGCAGATACTGGGTCGGCGTGGCGAGGAGAATGAGTTCGCGTCCGGCCACCGCCTTGCACATATCGCTCTCAAAAGCAATGTTTTCGGGAAAGTCGAAGCCGGGCAAAAAGCGCGGATTGCGCTTCGTCGCCGCCATTTCGGCGAGATAGTCCGGGAATGCCCCCCAGATGGTCGCTTCGTGGCCGTTGCGGAGAAGGACGGTGGCCAGTGCGCTGCCCCAGGCGCCGTCGCCGATGACGGTGATTTTCATGATTCTTTTTTCTTTCGTTCAAAGCGCGACTCGGTACCGTTGCGCAGACGTTTGATGTTTTCCCGGTGTTTCCAGACCGCAAAGACGGCGATGCAGTAAAAGAACACCACCACCGCCACCGGCGCATTGCCGCCGAAAAGGCCGAAAATGGTCGCCGCCAGCGGCAGCGAAATCGCCGCCACAATACTTGCCAGGGAAACGTAGCGGCTGATTTTGAACACCACCACCCAGATCACCCCGGCGAAGAGGAAAGCCTGCGGCATCATCGCCGCCGCCACTCCGCCCGCGGTGGAGATTCCCTTGCCGCCCTTGAAATTGAGATAGACCGGG
>JBFWIO010000433.1:0-2720 GCA_050255955.1 Victivallaceae bacterium | reverse complement strand
AACACCGTCTTCAACGCCAACATCAATCGCGACAACTCCCCGCTGCTCGCGATCTTCCGCAACGGCTGCAACACTTCCCCCTCATTCGCCGAAAATAATATCTCCACCTGATCCATCCCCAGCGGCCCCGGCTCAGTCTCCTCAAATTCCACCTCCAGCCGCCCCGCCGCAAAACCAATTGCCGCCAGCTTCCCCGCCACCGCCTCCGCAAACTCCGCCGCCTTCGCCCGACGCAACGCGCCCAGCTCCCCCGCCTTTTCCCGCAATTTCGCCTGCAACGCCGTCTCCCGCGCCGCAAACTCCCGCCGCCGCCCGTCCGCCCGCTCAAAGTCCGCCAGCCGACCCCGCGCCGACTCCAAACTCTCCAAAACCTGCCCCAGCGACGGCCCATACCGGCGCTTCAACGTATGCAACGCACTCAACCGGTTCTCCAGCTCCGCAAACTCCGCCTCATCCAACTCCACCGAGCCGGCAAACGTATTCAAATCATCCGCCAACTCCCGCAACGTCTCCTGCGCCAACTCGCAACGAGTCAAAAAGTCATTCCCCCGCCCCTCATCCAACTTCGCCAGCGACAACATCATCCGGTACGCCTGCGAAAGCTGCTCCGTCACCGCATTCTCTCCCTCCGTCAACAGCTCCGTCAACGCCGCCGTCTCCGTCAATATCCGCCGCGAATCCGCCGCCAGCGCGTGCCGCCGCGTCAACTCCTCATCCTCGCCCAATTTCGGATCAACCTTCTCAATCTCACTCACCAGCATCCCGAGATACCCCGCCTCCGCACTGTTCGGCAAATCCCGGTTGAAAGCCTCCATTTCAGCTCGCAAATCAAGCAATTGCCCGCATATCGCCGCACATTCCCCCCGCAACAATTCCGCCCCCGCATAACGGTCAAGCAACTCCAGCTGCCGCGCCCGCGATGTCAACGACTGATGCTCATTCGCCCCGTGTACGTCGATCAGCAACTCCCCGATCTCTTTCAAAATCCGCACCGGCACCAGCACCCCGTTGACGTAACAACGCCCCCCACCCTCCGTCAACACCCGGCGCAACTGCAATTCCCCGCTTTCCTCCATAGGAATATCCTGCTCCGCCAACACCGGCGCCAGCTCCCGCACCGTCCGCTCCTCCAGCCGGAACAACGCCCCGATCTCACACCGGTCCGCCCCCGTCCGAATCACCGTCCGATCCGCCCGCTCCCCCAATAACAATGACACCGCCCCCAACAAAATCGATTTGCCCGCCCCCGTCTCCCCGGTAATCACATTAAACCCGGCAGCAAACTCCACCTCGGTATGCCCGATCAACGCCAAATTGTCAATTTTGAGATATTGCAACATATTTTCACCATTGGTCCGAGAACTTCACGCCGGGAACGGTCCGGGGGGCTTCTCGCCCCCCAGCTACCCCCTCGGCAGGAACAATGTCCCTGCACCCCTGGCGGCTTTGCCGCCGATTACTTGACCGGGGGGCAAACCTTTAGACGGCGCCGACAAAAGACTGTGAGTCGATCCGGCATTGGATCGGCAATCAGGTTCGTCGGTAGTGTTGAGGGAGCTACCCTCTGTGGTAACTCCCGAAACCGCCCCGACGAAGCTGATTGCCGAGCCAATGCCGGGCGGCCACAGACTTTTGTCGGTGTCGTCTTTGAAAGGTTCGCCCCCTCTTGACCCCCTGCTCCAAAGGTTCGGGGATTTCTCCGCTTTTTTGCGGAAAAATCCGCTCACGTCCGTGCTTTATGCCGGGCGTGGCACGTCGATACCGCGCTTGATTGTGCTTTGGCACGCCGGGCCCGGGAGTACCGATGCCACGAGTGCTCCCCCATCTACACTGCCGTATGGAGTCGGTCGTATGGAACGCGCTTTTCCCGCTTGCTTTTCCCGGATCACACGCTATAGTTTGTTATCATGAAAAATTTCTGGCTCATCGCTCTGATGTCGGTGATCGGCTGCGCTCTCGCGGGCGCAGAGTCGGATTCTTCGGCTTGGCTCAATCAGCTTGAGCGGATCGAGGCCGAACGCCGCGCCGCCAATAAGCCTCAGCCGCGCTCGATGCTCACCGGGGGCTCTTTCACCTCCGCCTGGCAGCCGGGCACCTGGTGGGGAATTCCCGCCCCCTGGCTTCCGGCTCAGCCCGAGCAACCCTTTTATTTTCTCAACAACCACTTTTATCAATGGGACAAAAATGCCGTGACCACCGGGCTCCCCCTCGGCGTCGATCCCGCCGAGCTCCGCTTCCCGACCGGCGACGTCGCCAATGCGATGCCCAAAAAGGTCGAACTCAAACGCTATGAGCTTCGCAACAACCACACCCCGCTTCAAGTCGCCCCGGTCAATGCGGTCGAGCGCGCCAAACTCAAACAGTATGAGCTTAAATCGCCCTATACGCCGCCGCCCCGGATCAATCCGATCCGACCGCTCGGAATTCCCCCTCCCGGCCCCGGCAGGCTCCGCTGATCAGAGCACGCCGCGTTCCTCAAGGTGGGTCACCGCCAGATGTTCCGAAATCCGGAAACACCACTTGAGCGCCTCAAAAAGCGCCAGCAAGGGATCCACCCCCGGCTCGATCTCAAAATCCAGAAACGCGCTCGCCGCCGTCGTCGGCCACGGGCACTTTTTGAAAAACCCGACCAGAGCGTCGTCGGCATAGAGCGGAATCTTGCCGTCGAACATTCCGTCGAGCGAAGGATTTTCATCCATCTTGCCGTTGACGTAGTTGGT
>JBFWIO010000432.1:0-2753 GCA_050255955.1 Victivallaceae bacterium | reverse complement strand
TGCATAGAGTTCGTTTTGGGGAATTTTTTCCCAGACTTCTTCGCTGATATGGTCGGTGCGGTGGTCGCGGTAGTGGTAGGGGAGACGTTTGAGTTGGCGACTGGTGCGGTCGAAGAGAGCGTAATCGACGCCCCAGGTATCGAGGGCGATGGAGGTGATGGCGGGTTCAACGGCGAGGGCTTTGCGGAGGCCGGTTTTGATTTCGTTGCAGAGGCCGGGGTAGTCCCAGAAGAGGGAGCCGTCGTGTTCGATGGGGCCGTTGGGGAAGCGGTGGACTTCGTTGAGGGAGAGGGTGTTGTTTTCGAGGGTGCCGAGGATGGCCCGGCCGCTGGAGGCGCCGAGGTCGAAGGCTAAAAACACGTTGCGCATAGTGGTGGTTCCTATTTGTATGTTGAGGGCCCGGCGTGCCGTGCGCCGTGCTCTGCGTGCCCGACTCTGCGTGCCTTGTGCCGTATCCCGGTCAAGGGCCGCGCCCTTGCGCAGAGTCAAGAGGGCGCGGAGCCCTCTTGTGGAGTGTGAGGCAAAGCCTCGCCTCCCCGCTCCGGGCGAAGCCCCAGCTCAAGTAGGCGGAACGCAGTTCCGCCGCTGAGTCCGGCCCAAGCGACGACGCCGAAGGTGTCGGAGCGACCGGCCGCGCCAGCGCCCGCCCTCGACACGGTTATCCCCAAATCCCCCCTCCGTGCCTCCGTGCGAAACCTTCTCCCCGTATCCACCCCCGAGCCGAGAGAGCGTCAGCGACCGGCTCGCCATCCCGAGGCCGACGGTCGGCCTGCTTCGCTCGATGTCGTTCGCCGGCCGCACTGCGGCTTTGACTCTGACCGCTCCGTTGTCGCGGGTGCCAGCGGCGGGACTTTGTTGCGCGGGGGGAGCGCTTAGCTTAGCTTAGCTCGCTTTTTAGCGAGCGACCAGCGCTTTTCGCGCGCTGGACTGCGACTCCGTACGACGGAGGGCGGGATTGGCGCTTCGCGCTTTTTTTTATTTATTTTTTATTATTTTTGTCTGAGGCTCGCGAGGTGTTGGTGCGCGTCACGAATCAACCGCTCCGTCTCCTCCCACCCGATACAACCATCCGTAATCGATACATCCGGCGCCGGACAACCCGACTCCGGCACCTTCTGACTGCCCGACTTAAGATAACTCTCCAACATCACCCCGTTAATCGCCGTCTCACCAGCCTCTATCTGCTTGAGAACATCCTCAAATACCACATGCTGCTTGTCCGGCTTCTTACCCGAATTCGCATGACTGCAGTCAATAATAATATTCGGCCGCAACTTCGCCTTCTCCATCGCAACCTTCAAAAAAGCAATGTGCTCCGATCCATAATTCGGCTGCGGACCCCCGCGCAACACAATATGCGCATACGGATTCCCGCTCGTCCGGAAAACCCCCACATGGCCATCCTCCAGCACCCCGATGAAACTATGCTGACTCCCCGCCGTCGATATCGCGTCTATCGCCACCTGAAACGACCCGTCCGTCGCATTCTTAAACCCCACCGGCATCGACAAACCACTGCCCAATTGCCGGTGCGTCTGACTCTCCGTCGTCCGCGCCCCGATCGCCGCCCACGCCACCGCATCCGCAATGTACTGCGCAATAATCGGGTCCAACATCTCCGTCGCCACCGGCAAACCGATCTCCACAATCCGCAGCAACAGCTTGCGGGCAATGAATATCCCCTTCTCAATATTGTACGAACCGTTGATGTCAGGGTCGTAAATCAAACCCTTCCACCCCACCGTCGTACGCGGCTTTTCAAAATAAACCCGCATAATCACCAGCAACTGATCCTTCACCTCCGCCGCCAGCTTCGCCAGCCGGTTGGCATACTCTATCGCCGCCTCAGGATCGTGAATCGAACAAGGACCGACGATCACCATCAGCCGCTTGTCCCTCCCCTCGAGAATGTCGCTCACCTCCTGCCGGGCCTTGACCACCTTCACCACCGATTCCAGCGATAACGGCAATTCCGAACGAATCGCCCCCGGACTCGGCAGCACACTCCGGCTGGAGATGTTTACATTGTTGCTGCTCAACATTTTATTTCAACCCTTTCATAAAATTGCCAACTTTTTCCGCTTCCGCCGGAAACACCCCCGCCGGGGCTTCGCACGCCGCGCTCTTCTCAAATTGACGCGCCGCTCCCGATCTTATTGTAATAAACGTGGCGAACCGTCTTCCCCGCTTCCAGCCAGCGTTTCTCAAAGTCACTTTTGATATCGCTCAACTCCAAATCGGACTCCGCCTCCTTAAACAATCCCGACAACGCCATCACCCGCGTCACCGCTTCAAAATATGGCTCGTCGTCGCTTGAAAAATGAAATACCCCGCCCGGCTTCAACACCCGCCACACCTGAAACGTAAAGTCCGACGCCATCAGCCGGTGCCCCCGGTGCCGGTCCTTTGGCCACGGATCAGGACACAACAGATGAATCCGGTCAAGACTCCCGTCCGGCAACGCCAGTGCCACCAGATGCCGCGCTTCACAACGATAAGCCGTCAAATTGACCAGCCCCTCGCGTTTGGCCTTTTTCACCAGTTTGCGCAATCGCCCGATCATCAAATCAGCCGCCAGCACCGCGCGCTCCGGATACCGCCTCGCCAACTCCGCCGTAAATGAACCGGAGCCGCAGCCGAGGTCGAGCTCGATGCGTTTGCCCGCGCACTCCGCCGGGATCGCCAGCACCTGATAGGTTCCCAGCATATTGACGATGTCGGCGTCTTCCGGATGTTTCGCCTCGGGACTTCTC
>JBFWIO010000431.1:0-2765 GCA_050255955.1 Victivallaceae bacterium | reverse complement strand
CGGCTGCGGGACCGCCGGTATTGGCGTTCCACAGTTCGCCGCTGATGCCGTCGGCGTAGAGAAAGCCGTCGGCGCGGGCGGCAAAGGCGCGCACCTTGCCGTCGCCGCAGCGGCCGGTATCGACGGCGATATCCTGCGGCGAACTGACGATCTTCTGCAACCGCTTGCCGGTGCGGTCAAAGATCATGTGGTAGTAGTATTCGGTGCCGAAGTAGATTTCGTCGAAGCCGTCATCGTCAAGGTCGCCCGCCGCCACCCGGGTGGCGGCAAGATCGCTGATGACCATCAGCCGCTCCTTGCCTTCGGGGGTGTAGACGAAGCTTCGCCAGCCCTCGATGCCGACCAGGATCGAGGGCGCCCGGCCCTTGCCGTCGAAGTCGATCGGGCGGATGGAGACCGGCGAGCCGGAGCGGCGCATGTAGCCGGGAATCTTGAGTTCCCACACCTTTTTGCCGCCGGCGTCAAAGGCGGTCAGCATCCCCGGCGGCGCTTCGCCGGGTTCGTTGATCCGGCTGCCGGCAAGGGTGAGATCGCCGACTTGGCCGATCGCGGTGACTTCGCCGGAGAGTTTGACCCGCCGCAGCTCTTTGCCCGAAGCCGCGTCGATGGTGATCAAACTTCCGTCGAGTAATCCGGCAAAGATTTTGCCGTCGGCGGCAAAAAGGGCGCTTATCGGTGACGCAAACTTGAATTCGGGTATTTTCGGCGGCGCCGGTGCGGCGACCTTCGGCGCCGGGAGCGGCGCGGCGGCGAGCGCCGCGGCGAGAGTCCCTTCGGCATCGCCCGCCGCCTTGACCGCAACGCTGCCGTGCGATGTGCCGAAAAGCGCGCCGCCCCGCCAGTCGCCGAATGGCCCGATTACCGCCGCCGAATCTCCGGCGACGAAGACGTTGCCGGCGACCCGGCGGACGGCGACCGGTTCGGCTTTGCCGCCGCGGCCGGGCTTGAGGTAGTAGGCGAAAAATACCCGGTCACCGGGCTTGAAATTCCCGTCGTGACGATGGATCAGGGTCTTTGACACGCCGTCGGAATTGGGGTAGTTCCGGAGATTGCCGTCGGAGCGGCCGTGCGAACGCTCGTATTCGCCGAATCCGGCGACCGTCGCACCGGTAAGTTCATAGATCGTCATCGCCCCGTCTTTCTGGCGGACTTCGACCGCATCCGCGGCCGGGACGATTTCGCCGGTGGTGCGCAAATAAGAGTTGATCCGGAAGTCGCCGCCTTTGCGGATCACAAATTCATCGACGATCCAGAGCCCCTGACCGGCATCCCAGCCGAGGTGGCGGAAAAAGTCTGCGCCGTTGCAGTCAGTCATCTTGAGCGTCAGCGCCGCCCCCTGGCGGTCAGGGGTCTGAGCCGAACCGATGATCTCGGCGTAACGTTCGCTATCCGGAATCCGGTAGCGGCGGCGGTCGGCCGCGTAGCCGGAACGGATCACCGACGGGAGATTGTGATCCTCGGCAAAGCGCCGGATGTAGTCGCCCTCAAAAAGCCAGAGGTGTTTCCCGACCAGATACTGTCCGATCCCCATCGCGTCGTCGTGTCCATGAGGTGCGCCGCTCAGGCCGTTGACCGCGAGGAATTCGCCGTCGGGTTGCCAGGAGCTGCGGAAATAGGCTTTGTCGAGCTTCCGGGCCCGTTCGTCCTTGATCGCCATCAGCTTGGCCCGGTCGCCGGAGAGTTCGAGTACGTTGAGGCCGACAAAGCGCGGATCGGCCGGGAGCGGGAGATCGTCCGGGAGATTGAGTTCGCGGCATTTTCGCTCGTAAATCCCGTTCGGCCAGTTGCGGGCAGTGAGCGAGACCACCGCTTTGGCATCGGTATCGCCGGTCAGTTCGACGATCATCGCCAGCGCCATCAGCGAACTCGCGTAGCCGTAGCCGTAGGCGTCGCCGAAGCCCGGTGTCCAGCCCTGATGGTTGAACGCGGAAATGATGTAGTCGCGGTAGTCGCGAAACGCCTTGCCCGCTTGAAAATCCCGGTTGAAACTGCCGTCGCCCATGCGATAGTCCTGAGTGATCATGGTGACCAGGAACTGATAGCCGGCAGCGTCCTCGGGGGAGAGCAACTGCTGCTCCATGCCTTTGAACGTATGGTCGGAAAGGGCTCGCATGTAGTCGAGTCCGGCAACCGGAGCTCGCGCCTCAAGATAACGCGCGGCGCAACCTACGGTCCGGGCGGCAAAGGCGTAATGGTTGGTAAGGTAGCCGAGCGTGCCTGCCGCATAGTTCTGCTGCGGAATGCTCATTTCCCAGCAGTCGAGCGAGTTCTCCAGCACCCGGCGGCAGAGTTCGGCGCCGTCGCGGCGCATCGAGTCGTCAAACGCGGGTGAATTTTCGACCAGAAAGAGGTAGCGGGGCACTTCGTGGAATTCAAAGGTCGGGGGCATGTCGCGCGAGTATTTGAGTGCGCCGTCATAGCCGCTGCTGCTGATCCGGAGCACTTTGCCGTAAGCGGCGGCGTAGCGGTCGTCACCGGTCGCGCGGTAGAGTTGGCCGAGCCGGCCGAGGTCCTCCTCGATGGCGAGGTTGATCTGGCGGGCGTCGCGCCCGGCGAAGCGGTTGGCGGCGCGCTCGACGATTGCTTGCGGATCGGGCGCCTGATCCGGTTCGGCTCCGGTGTCGATCAGGAAAGGGAGCGGAGCCGGTTTGGGGAATTTTGCCAGCAGCCGGTCGAGCGACTGCATGACCTCGGCGTCGGTGCTGCCGCCGAGGTTGATCACTCCGCGGCGCCTGTCGTGGGCTTCGGGGAAAATCCGGAGCTCG
>JBFWIO010000430.1:0-2773 GCA_050255955.1 Victivallaceae bacterium | reverse complement strand
TTCCGATCGTGAGCTTGTATTACGCCAAGCCCCGTCCGGTGGTCGAGCGCGACGGCTCGCTGATCATGGTCGATGACGACCGCATGCGCTTGCATCCCGGCGAAAAGCCGCAAATGCGGATGGTCCGCTTCCGGACGCTCGGCTGCTATCCCCTGACCGGGGCGATCGAATCGACCGCCGCCACCATCGAGGAAATCGTCGCCGAGATGCTCCAGACCACGCTGAGTGAACGCTCGACCCGGGTGATCGACCACGACGGCGATTCGTCGATGGAACAAAAAAAGAGAGAGGGGTACTTTTGATTATGGATATTCATTCTTATCTTGACGCGCACGAAAAGAAAAGCCTGCTGCGTTTGCTGACCTGCGGGTCGGTTGACGACGGCAAATCGACGCTGATCGGGCGCTTGCTTTACGACAGCAAGTTGATCTTTGAAGACCAGCTTGCCGCGCTCAAAAAGGACAGCGACAAAAACGGCACCACCGGTGCCGGTGAAATCGACTGCGCACTGCTGCTCGACGGGCTCAAGGCCGAACGCGAACAGGGCATCACCATCGACGTCGCCTACCGCTATTTTGCCACGCCGAAACGCAAGTTCATCATCGCCGACTGCCCCGGCCACGAGCAGTACACCCGCAACATGGCCACCGGCGCCTCGACCGCCGACCTCGCGATCATCCTGATCGACGCGCGTTACGGCGTGATCACCCAGACCCGGCGGCACTCTTTCATCGTGTCGCTCCTGGGGATTCGCAACGTGGTGGTGGCGGTCAACAAAATGGACCTCGTGGACTACTCGGAGGAGCGCTTTGCCGAAATCAGGCGCGACTACCTCGCCTTTGCCGCCGGGCTCGACATTCCCAATCTCCACGTGATGCCGCTCTCGGCGCTCAAGGGGACCAATGTGGTCGAGAAGTCGCACCTGACGCCATACTACGACGGCCCGGCACTGCTCGAATACCTGGAAACGGTGGATATCGGCAACGAGCGCAATCTCAATGACTTCCGTTTCAATGTCCAATATGTGATCCGGCCCGACCTCGATTTTCGCGGTTTCGCCGGCACGGTGGGCTCGGGGGTGGTCCGGCCGGGCGACGAAATCGTCGCGCTGCCGTCGGGCAAAAAGAGCCGGATCGAGTCGATCGTGACTTCGGAGGGCAAGCTTGACTTCGCCTTTGCCGGGCAGGCGGTGACGCTGACGCTGGAGGACGAAATCGACGTCAGTTGCGGCGACTGGCTGGTTCACGTCGGCAACCGCCCGATCGAGTCGGCAACGGTGCGCGCCCACCTGATCTGGATGACCCTGGACGAACTGAAGCCGGGCAAGACTTATCTCATCCGCCACGGCGCCAACTTCGTCAAGGGGCGCATCCGCGAAATCACCCGCAAGATCGACGTCAACACGCTGGAGCGGAGCGACGCCGACCACCTCGCGCTGAATGAAATCGCCGAAGCGGTGATCGAAATCACGCGCCCGCTGTTCTTTGACCCCTACCGCAAAAACCGTTCGACCGGACGCTTCATCGTCATCGACCCCATAAGCAACGCCACCGCGGGAGCGGGGATGCTGATCGACGCGGCGGCAGGCGAAGCCGCCGCCCTCCCCGCGCGGCTCGCTCCGGGGCTCAGCAACGGGCTGGTCACGCCCAATCAGCGCGCCGGAGCGCAGCGCCATCGCGGCGGCATCATCGCAATCGCGGGCAAAAACAGCCCGGCGCTGGCGGCGGCGCTGGAGCAAATGCTGTTTGCCCTTCACATCGGCAGCTACAGTTTGAGCCCGGCCGACGGGGTGGCCGAACGCGAAAAATATCTCGCAAAAATTGCTGAGACTGCGAGATTTTTTGCCGATGCGGGTGTACTTTTTGTCACCGGCATCGCGGCCGGCGAGGCGGAGTGCTTCGCCGGGCCCGGCACGGTGACGGTCGCCGTCCACGATGCCGGGATCGCCGCCGACCTGACGCTGGCGGCCCGCGCCGGGAGCGGGGAACAACTCGAAGCGATCGTTAATTTTCTGATCGAGAAAGCATATTTGCCGAATTATCATGTTTGGAGTTACTCCATCTAAGCCGGTTACGCCGCCGTCCGCCGTCCGCGGCGGGCGGCGGTACGCCGCCTTTGTCCTGATTTTTCGCCAGGCGTCGGCGATGGCGTCAACGCGGCCGGAGGGGTTATGAAACGCCTCGTGCTATTCGCCGTGACATTGCTGAGCGTGGCCCTTGCGGGGGCGGAGATCGTCGTCCGCGATCCCGACGGCAGCGAAGTGCGGCTGCCGGAGAAGCCGCAACGGGTGGTGATCGGCTACCTGTCGCTCGCTCCGCTCTGGGAGCTTGCCGGAGGCCGCGCGGCGGGGGTGATCGATACCAAAGACCGCTCCAGCCTCCCCGCTTCGATGCGGGATTTGCCCAAAGTCGGAGCCGGCATGGCGCCCGATACCGAAAAAATCGCCGCGCTCAATCCCGATCTGGTGATCCTCTCAGCCAAAATCGAACGCCACCGCGCCGCCGCAAGGCAGTTGCGCGAAATCGGAATTGCGACCGCACTGGTCGATTACCGCAACTATCAGGATTACCTCGCAGTAGTCGAGCTCTTCGCCCGGCTCAACGGCAAGACATCCGAAAGCATCCCGGCGGCCCGCGAAGCCGCCAGACAAATTGATGCGATCCTCGGCAAAACCGCCGGGCTCACCGGGCCCCGGGTTGCGGTGATCTTCGTGGCCGCCTCCGGTTTTCAGCTGGAATCGGCGAACTCCAATACCGGCAACATGGTCGAGCTT
>JBFWIO010000429.1:0-2800 GCA_050255955.1 Victivallaceae bacterium | reverse complement strand
AAGCAAAAGTTGAGGAAGCATAACGCATCATGGATTATTACGAAACACTCGGCGTCGCCAAAGGAGCGAACGCCGATGAAATCAAAAAAGCCTACCGCAAGCTGGCGATCAAATACCACCCCGACACAAATCCGGGCGACAAGGCGGCGGAGGAAAAATTTAAAGAGGTCTCCCAGGCCTACGAAGTCCTGAGCGACGACAAGAAGCGCCGCGACTACGACCAGCTCGGCCACAACGCCTACACCAGTTCCGGCGCGGGCCGGCCGGGCGGCGGCGCGGGGCCGGGCTTTGACCCCTACGACCTCTTCAGCCAGGTTTTCGGTGCGGGCGGCGGCGGCAATTTCGAGGATCTTTTCGGAGGCGGCGGCGGACGCCGTCGCGATCCCAACGGACCGCAGGAAGGGGCCGACCTCCGTTACGACCTCGAAATCGATTTTGAAGACGCGGTCTACGGGTCGGAAACCAAGCTCACCATCCCGCGCCTCACCACCTGCGACGGCTGCCACGGCTCCGGCGCGGAGGCGGGCTCGACCAAGAGCAAGTGCGTCCGTTGCGGCGGCACCGGCTACGTCACCGCCTCCAACGGCTTTTTCAGCGTCCGGCAGCCCTGCCAGAGCTGCCGCGGGCGCGGCGAAATCATCGACAAACCGTGCAAAAAGTGTCGCGGCGAAGGCCGGGTCCGGGTGGAGAAACAGCTTCAGGTGCGGATCCCGCCGGGGGTCGATACCGGTTCGCGGCTGCGGGTCACCGGCGAAGGCGAGAGCGGCGTGCGCGGCGGCCCGCCCGGCGACTTGTACGTCTTTATCCACGTCCGGCCCCACGCGGTATTTGTCCGCGAGGGCAACGATCTCCTCTGCGAAATGCCGATCCCCTTCAAGGTGGCGGCCGACGGCGGCCTGATCGAGGTCCCGACCATCGCCGGCCCGGCCAAAATGAAGATTCCCGAAGGCACCCAGAGCGGCGCCGTGCTGCGGCTCAAGGGCAAGGGCGTCCCGGCCTTGCGCGGCGGCGGCCGCGGCGATCTCCACATCCGCATCCAGGTGGAAGTCCCGACCGGGCTTACCGCCGAGCAGAAAGCGCTGCTGGAGAAATTTGAAGCCTCGCTCGGCGCGAAAAATTACCCCAAACGCAGTCAGTTCGAGAACACCGCCCGGAACTTTTTGCGGGAAAATAAATAACCTATGGCAAAGCGAACCGTTGACAATCCGGTGCTGGCGACCAACAAAAAGGCGTACCACGATTACCACATCGTCGAACGCTACGAAGCCGGCATCAAACTGACCGGCACCGAGGTCAAAAGCTGCCGCGAGCGGGCGATCACGATGGGCGACGGCTACGTCCGGATCTCCAACGGCGAAGCGTTTCTCCTCAACGTCCACATCGCGGTCTACGCCCAGGGCAACCGCTACAATCACAAGCCCAAGGAAGAGCGCAAACTCCTCCTCCACGGCAGTGAACTGCGCAAAATCGCCCAGATGCTCGGCGAAAAAGGCGGCACCATCGTACCGCTGACCTTTTACCTCAAGCAGGGCCTGGTCAAAGTCGAAATCGCCTACTGTCAGGGCAAAACCCACGGCGACAAACGCGACACCATGCGCAAGAAACAGGACGATATGGACGCCCGCCGGGCAATGCGCGGCGAGAAACTCTAAGAGGCACGGAGGCACAGAGCCAAGAGTGCCGGGTGTCAACAGAGGGATCAAAATGGATTTCAACGGCAAAACCGTACTGGTCACCGGGGGCGCGGTCCGGGTCGGAGCCGCGCTGGTGCGCGGTTTCGCCGCGGCCGGGGCGCGGGTGCTGATTCACGCCCGCCATTCGGTGGCCGAGGCGGAAGCGCTGGCAAAGGAACTTCCGGCCGGGCAAGCCCGCGTGGTCACGCTCAACCTCGCCGACGCCGCAGTGGTAGACGGTTTCTTCGCCGGGCTCGGCGAAAAGGTCGATATCCTCATCAACAATGCGTCGCTCTACAGCCGCGATCCTGCCGCGAGCGAGGGAATGTTTCAGGTCAACTGCCACGCCCCGGTGTCACTGATCCGCCAGTTCGCCGCCCAGTGCAACGACGGCGCGGCGGTCAATATCCTCGACCAGGAGATCGCCGCCGAAATTCCTCAGCGCGGCGCTTATTCCGGGAGCAAACGCGCCCTTGCCGACGCCACCCGGACGCTGGCGCTTGAGCTCGCTCCCCGCATCCGGGTCAGCGGTATCGCCCCCGGCCCGGTGCTGCCGCCAACCTGGCTCCCGGCAGGACGCATGGAGAAAACGATCCCCACCCTCCCCCTTCGCCGGCCGGTCGCGCTCGACGACCTCGTCGAAGCGACGCTGATGCTCGCCGCCAACCGCTCGATCACCGGCGCAATCCTGTTCGTAGACTGCGGCCAGAGTTTGACGCGCTGACGATTACCGCGAATAGAGGAACTGCCGCTCGCCGACGCCGGGGGCGACTTCAAAAACCGGCGTGACTTCCCACGCCAACGGATTCTTTTTGTCCAGCGCGCGGACTTCGGGGAGATCGGTTTTGAGCTGTTCGGGGGTTTTGTAGAGAATAAACCGGCCGTTCCGGTTGGGAAAGTTGCGGGCGTCGGCGACGATAATCGCCGCCGCCGCCACCGCGCGGGCGGTGACCACGTCAAAGTGATGCATGAATTCGCCCCGATAGTTGAGCTCACGCGAGCGGCCGGTGACCACCCGGAGATTGTAAAAATCGAGCGCTGTGGCGGCGCTTTCGACAAAAGCGGTCTTTTTGCCGGTGGAGTCGATCTCGGTAATCCGGTGCTTGGGAGATGCCAGCGCCCGCACC
>JBFWIO010000428.1:0-2801 GCA_050255955.1 Victivallaceae bacterium | reverse complement strand
TTCCGATCTGAGCGACACGCCGTCGACGCTGCTGGTGCTCGGAGCGATCTACGCCGCCCTCAAACTGCCGCCGAAGAGTTGGAGCGTCGCGATCGTCGCGGCGATTTTCGCGCTCGCGTGCCTCACCCGGCTCAACAACATCTTTTTCGCCCCGGCGATCGGGTGCGCACTCTATTTCCGGCATCGCGAAGCACTTCGTTCGACCGGGTATCCTATTCGTGCGCTGCTGATCGGCTCGGGGGTCTATTTCGGCTTGATCGCACTCCAGCTCTATGTCAATTACCGCCAGTTCGGTTCGCCATTCACTTTTTCCTACGTGCTCCATTACGCCGGAAACGCCCCCGGCGAACGCCCGGCCGACGGCTTCCAGTGGGCGACCGTGATCAAGGGGAGCAACCTCAAGTTTCTTGCCGGCAGCAACTTTGCAATTTGGACACTGGGCATCGCAGGCCTGCTGCTGCTCAAGGACCGGAAACAGCGCATCATGCTCTCACTCTGGGCGATTCCGGTGATCCTTTTCTTCTTCGGCTACAGCCACACTTTCTGCGACGGCCAGCGCTTTATTCTGTCAAGCTACCTGCCGCTCTTTGCCGCCTTTGCGGCGCTGGAGTGCTGGCACGAAGCCGACAGGCCGGAACGCATTGCCATGACCGGATTTTTCGTCCTGACCTTGCTCTTCACCGTCCCTTATCAGATCGAAATCCCGAACCTGACGCCATTCGGCCTCGGCCGCAGTTCGGGCGGGGCGACGTGGCTCGAATTCTGTTTTTACGCCTCCCGCATCGGTGCGGCGCTGCTGCTCTACTACTGCTGGCGAATACGGCGTGACCGCCAGGCGGCGTATCTTGTCGCCATCTTCGCGGTGCTCTACTTCTCCGCCGGGGCGTGGGTGTTGGCCGTTTTGCTGACCATGATTTTGCTTCGCGCCCTCTTCGACCTCGGCATCGAGGTCAAAAAAAATCCGCCGCGGCAACTTGCGCCGGCGCGGCGGGAGCAGGAATAACGGACGACTTTATTCGATCACATTGCGAAGCGTTCCCACCCCGTCAATGATGACTTCGGTGACGTCTCCCTTGCGCAGATACCGGTTTCGGGCCATGCCGACCCCGGACGGAGTGCCGGTCAGGATCACGGTGCCGGGATAGAGTGTGATGCCGTTGGACAAATGCGAAATGATCCGGCGAATGCTGAAAATCATATCCGAAACCGGCTGATCCTGCATCAGTTCGCCGTTCAATTTGAGCTGGACCCGCAGCTTCTCCGGCTCGGTAATCCCGGTGACCAGAAAGGGTCCGATCGGGGCAAAAGTGTCGAACGACTTGCCGCGCGCCCACTGGAGATCGATCTTGAGCTGGACGTCGCGGGCGGAAATGTCGTTGGCGCAAGTGAAGCCGAGGACGTAATCCATCGCCTCGTCTTCGCTCACATAGGACGCCTTTTTGCCGATGATGACCGCGAGTTCCGCCTCGTAGTCAACCGCGTCGGGATAGAGCTTCGGCAACCGCACCGGATGATTGTGGGCGGTCAGGGCGTTGGTGGTCTTGATGAAGACCAGGGGGTTGGTCGGCGGCGTGCGGTCGCATTCCTTGCAGTGATCGACGTAATTGGCGCCGATCGCCAGGACGTTTGGAATTTCCACCGGAGTGAGATATTCAGCGATATCGGCGAGCTTGATTTTTTCGCCGTTGGCTTTCAGCGTTCCCTGATAAATACAGCCGTCGAGCAATTCGACTTCCTCGCCGGAGACCCGGCCGAAACAGACTTTGCCTGCGGCATTTTTGAAACGGACATACTTCTCGATCATCTTGGCACCCTTCTATTTCTGGATCATTTTTGCAAGTGCGATCGCCAGTTGATCGGGGCAACTGGTCGATTTGGCTCCGCAGCGGATGCCGCGAAGCAGCTCGATCGCTTTTTCCGGCGTCAAACCGACCGCCAGACGCGACACCCCTTCAAGGTTGCCGGGGCAACCGCCGAGGAATTTGACTTTGGCAATCGTCCCCTTTTTATCGAGTTCAATTTCGATTGCCGCGCTGCAAACCTCGGAACTGGGTTCAAATTTCAACTTTTTCATCGGCTCAAATACCTTCTGTAAGGCAATAAGATACACCCCGGAAGGCAAAAAGTCAAGATTGTTGCGCCAGGAGTGCCGAAAGGGCAATCTCAAGCAGTTGCAGCGTCCACTCGACATCCGCTCCGGCACGGTGGGCTTGCATCCCCGGCGAATCCGCAAGCTTGAAAGCTATCCTGAGATTCTGCAGACTGTAAGAAGCCAGCCCGGCATGGGTCCGGCGCAACAGGCGGATGGTATCCATGGTCTTCCCCTGCCAGAGTGGCAATCCGCTGCGGTTCAAGCTCTCCTGCAAAAAAGAAAGATCGAATCCGGCGTTATGGGCAACCAAAGTTGTCCCCTCGGCGAAAGTCAGGAAATCCCGGCCGATCCGGGCGAAATGAGGGGCCCCGGCAACCATCGCGTCGTCGATCCGGGTCAAATTCACAATGTGCCCCGGAATCGGACAACCGGGGTGAACCAGCGAGTGAAAGACACTCCGACAGCCGTCGCTCTCGACCCGGATCGCGGCAAGTTCGATGATGCGGTCGCCTACCGCACTCATTCCGGTGGTTTCGACGTCAAAAACGGTGAAAGGCCCAAGCTCGTGCCAGCGCGAAATCGCCATCAGTCCGAATACCCCTCGGGATGCTCAAGCTGCCACTTCCAGGCGGATTCGATGATGAGATCGGCTGATTCAAATTGCGGCTTCCAGCCGAGAAGCTGCCGGGCGCGGTCGGAACAGGCGACC
>JBFWIO010000427.1:0-2805 GCA_050255955.1 Victivallaceae bacterium | reverse complement strand
ACCCCGGGTCGCTCCGGCTCCACCGGAGCGAAGCTCCCCGACGCGCTCCCCCCTACGCGGGCGGAGCCCGCACCTCTCTGCGAAAGCGAGGTCGGCAGCCGTGTCACGAAGTGACCGGCGAACGACATCGAGCGAAGCAGGGCGACCGGAATAAGGTACTGATGGCGGGCGCTGGCGCGGCCGGTCGCTCCGGACGAACTACGTTGGATGCCGCTGCTGGCCACCCGCGACAACGGAGCGGCGAGAGTCAAAGGCGCAGTGCGCCCGCCCGGAGCGGGAACGGCGAGGCGCTGCCTCGCACACCGCCAAAGGGCTGCGCGCCCTTTGGAAACCGCGCCAGGGCGGGGCCCTGGACTATATTACGGAGAATACAAATATGTCACCGACCCTCACTCACGTCCATTTCCAGCTGACCCGGCGCTGCAACCTCAACTGCGTTTTCTGCGGCCAGCAGGGCCGTGGCGGCGAACTCGACGGCAAAGCCGACCGCGCCCTCGGCACCGCCGACTTCCTCAGCCTCCTCGCCGAACTCGACCGCTTCGCCCCCGGCATCAACCTGACGCTATGGGGCGGTGAACCCCTCCTCTTCGACGGCTTCGCCGACGTCGCCAATGAAGCATACGCGCGCGGTTTCAACTTGAGTCTGGTCACCAACGGCACCCTGATCGACCGCCACCTCGACCTTCTCCGCCACAAATTCCGCGAAATCTTCGTCTCGGTCGACGGCCCCGAAGACGTTCACAACCGCGTTCGTGGCGCGGCGATCTACCAAAAAGTCAAAGCCAACCTTGCCCGCCTCCACGGCGGCCCCGCCCGGGTCACGGTAATGAGCGTCCTCTCTCCCGACACCATCCCCACCATCGACCAGGCCCCCTTCGGCATGGCCGCCGACGGAGTCATCCTCCAGGAACTCATCTACCTCGATGACGCCGACGCCGCCCAACTTCCCCCCGGCGCAGGATCGCGCTGGCGCAACAACGCCCTCGCCGCCTACCCGGCAATGCTCGCCGCCACCCTCGAAAAACTGAAAAAAGTCGAATTTCCGCTTCCCACCGTCTTCATGCCCCATTTCACCGGCGGCACGCCCTGCCGCGAACCCGGCCGCCACTTGTGCATCCTCTTCAACGGCGAATCCGGGAGTTGTACCGACTTCACCGATGTCACCTTTGGCAACGTCCGCGACATCGGCATCGCCGGAGTCTGGCAAAGCGCCGCGGCAGCGGCTTTCCGGGCGAAAGTCGCGGCGGGGGAAAACGTCTATTGCAGCCACTGCTCGTGGAAAAATACCACGGAGACAATACTTCAACTGAATACTCAGCGCACCGCCAGCTCTTCGTAGAGCCGGTGATAAAGCCGCGCCTTGTCCACCGGGACGTTGTTTGGAATGTGGTTGCCGACCGCGACCATGAAGCCGGGATATTGTTTGCCGAATGCCATCAGGTCGCGCATTTCGCGCTCGATTTCGGCGTCGCTTTTGCTCATCAGGTCGCGGCAGTCCATGCCGCCGACCGCGCCGCAGTGGTTGCCGTGGCGGGTGAGGAATTTGCGGATGTCGCACGTGGGCTCCATTACCACCGCATCCACCCCCCAGCCGGCGATGTCGTCGAAAAATTCGTCGATGGTGCCGTCCGAAGTGAAGTAAACCTTTTTCCCCGCCCGCTTGACGATGCCGATCAGCTCGGCGATATGGGGGAAGACCGCCCGGCGGTACCAGTCCGGGTGGTGAACCGGGCCGCTGGTCCAGCAGAGGTCGTCGTGCACCATCATCACCGGAATGTCGGTGGCGGCGTAGGCTTCAAAAAACTGCCGGATCCAGGCGGCGTAGCCGTCGATGAACTTGCCGAACTCCTTTTCGTACATCCCGATGAGATAGAGTAACTGCTCGAAGCCGAAAATGTCGATCAGGCCGGAAAAGAGCGTGATGTAGACCCCCGACATATTGAGCGCGCCGGGGTAAAGACCGCAAGCCGTCCGGTAGTTGTCTTCAAACCGGCGGATCAGGTCGGCGCGGTCGAATTCACCGTATTCGCGGCAGGGATCGACCGACAGCGCCTCCTCGGGCTCGGCGAAAGCCAACCGCACGGTGGGGTCGAAATCGGTGCCGCCGACCTGATACGCGGCGTGTCCCATTTTTGTGGTCCGGCCGCCTTTTTCTTCGAGAAAATTGCTGTTGACGAGGATGTTCCACATCATGCCGTAGTCCCATGCCGCGACGAAGCGGCTCGATGCCTCCGGCCGCCGCTCCGGCTCCGCCATCGCGTCGATGCCGGTGACCTCTTTGACCAGCGGCCAGTGAAAATGTGCCGAGTACTCGGTTCGCGGAACCTTGTCCGGGAACTTTAGATGCAACGCCTGCCATGCTTCTTTTGCTGCCATTCTACACCTCATTTTGTCGATGGCGGTCTTTTTCGCCGCCGCCGCGGAATTTTTTGCGGTATTCAAGCGGGGTCATCCCGGTGTCGCGGCGAAAGGCGCAGGCGAAATAGTTCTGCCGGGCGAAGCCGCATTGGTCAAAAATATCCTTGATCCGGTCGTTGGAGCCGGCCAAGAGCTCCTTGGCATGCTCGATCCGGCGCAGGCGGATTGCTTCGCCGAGCCCGATGCCGCGGACGCCGGAGAAAACGCTGTTGAGGTAGTTTGGGTGCTTGCCAAGCTCGTTGGCGATGTAGTTCAAATCAAAGTGGCGGTAGACGAAGTTGTTTTCGATCAGGAGCGCGATATGCTCGACCAGCGCTTCTGCCCCGGTCGGCTCGACCGGCGCGGCGCTTTTGTGAAAGTCGTCGCCGAGCAGCAACTCCATTGCCA
>JBFWIO010000426.1:0-2815 GCA_050255955.1 Victivallaceae bacterium | reverse complement strand
GAAGCACCAACTCGCGCCCCTCGCCCTGTTAGTCAAACACCGACAGCGCCAACAACCACGGCCGCGCCTCCTCCCGGACACACTTGGTACTATCTCCCAGCACCCCGTCCAACGCCCCGCCACACCCCCGGCAACGCTCGCCGGTAACAAAATGCAACTTCGCCAAACACCCGGGACAAAATAAATTCGCCCCGCCCCCCTCCCCCGTCCCGCAAGCCGGACACGGCAGAAGATTCCACTCAACCGCAAATTTCCGGAGCACTCCGGCAATCATTTTTTCTCCCGGATTTCAAAGTTCAAAGCCATTGCTCAAGCAGTCGGCCGATTCAACATTTCCGTACCGATAAACCGCTGGTGATGACGAATCTCGCAACACCCCCAGTCCCCCCGCACCACCTCGACCAGATCGTAGCGGCACTCACTCCCGTCCGGCGCGTAATCACGCAAATACCTCTGCCCCGCACGGATGTTCCGCCGCATCTGCCGCAACGACAAATTCGCCAACGGCCCGAAAAATCCGCGGCGACGCAAAGTCTTCACCTCGACAAAAACCACCGTCGCCCCGTCACGCATCACCAAATCAAGCTCCCCCGCCGGACAACGCCAGTCGGAGGCGAGAAAAAGATACCCCTTGTCCTCCAGCAGCTTCCGCGCGTCACGCTCACCAAGACGGCCGAGTCGCAAATGGGCGGCGCGGGCCAGCCGGAAATTCATTTCCCCTCCGCGTACAGAAATTGGAACCAGGGCAATTGCGAAGCCACCGTGAGCTTCGGATTTTCCGCCGTGTGGGCAACCACTTTGACCCGGCAGCCGGCGCTTTCCAGCACCGCCGCGTCGTCGGTCCAGTTGCCCGGCGTGCGGTAGGCGGCAAGCAATGTGGCAAGATGAAAACACTGCGGCGTTTCAACCGCGTAGAGCAAATTCCGGTCAACCGTATCGACAATCGTCATTCCGGCATCGGTTTTCTTCAACGTATCAGTCACCGCCCGTCCCGGAATCGCGCCGCCGCATTCGCGCGCCGCCGCCATAACCGCACCCAGCAGTCCGGCAGTGGCAAAGGGCCGCGCCGCATCGTGGATTGCGACGTATTCGACCCCCGCCGGCAGCGCCGCCAATCCGGCACGCACCGACTCGGTCCGGGTCGCCCCGCCGGGAACAAAAGTGAACGGCAAATCGCCAAGCAGGCGCTCCGCAGTATCGCGGAAAAGATCAAGCTCAGCCTCCGGCGCCACCATAATCCGGCAACCCGGCGCAAATTGCGGCCCAAACGCGGCAAGTGAGTGGAGAAAAAGCGGCATTTCGCCCAGCATGACCAAAAGCTTGTTATCCGCGCCGTAGCGGCTTCCCGAGCCGCCGCCGACCACAATCAACGCCGCATCTTTGATCAGCATGTGAGTCATCGCCGGATCCGTTGGTTGGCGGCGCGGACGGATTCGCCCCTCCGCGCCGATTCAAACTCAGTGATTGCCGCCCGAGTAGTTGGGAGCATCACGCAGCATGGTAACGTCATGGGGATGCGCTTCGCGCAGGCCCGCGGCAGTGACCCGCACCGCCCGCGCTTTGACATGAAGTTCGCCAAGCGTCCGCGCACCGCAGTAACCAAATGCGTAACGCACGCCGCCGACAAACTGATGCACCACATTCTTGACCGGGCCGCGGAACGGCACCAGGCCCTCGATCCCCTGCGGCACGAGTTTGTTATCGTCATCGACATCGCTCTGGCCGTAGCGTTCACGACTGCCCTTGCCGGTTTTCATCGCTTCGAGACTCCCCATGCCGCGGTAGACGACATAGCTGCGGCCCTGGTGAAGCACCACTTCGCCGGTGCTCTCGGTAGTGCCGGCCAGCGCCGAGCCCATCATCACCGAAGACGCGCCGACCGCGAGAGCCTTGGCGACGTCACCCGACTGCTTGATTCCGCCGTCGGCGATCACCGGCACATCGGAGGGAACCGCCTTGGAGGCTTCGTAAACCGCGGTCACCTGCGGCACGCCCACGCCCGCCACCACCCGGGTGGTGCAAATCGAGCCGGGCCCGATGCCGACCTTGATCCCGTCGGCGCCCGCGTCGGCGAGCGCTTTGGCCGCTTCGGCGGTGGCGATATTGCCGCCGACCACATCGACCCGGTCGCCGTAATTGCGCTTGATCCAGGCCACCGTCTCGATCACCCCGCGGGTGTGGCCGTGGGCGGTATCGACCACCAGCACGTCGACATCGGCATTGACCAGCGCCGCAATCCGCGCTTCGTCATAAGGTCCGACCGCGGCGGCCACCCGGAGCTGATGGCGGGCGTCACGGTTGTAATCAGGTTCTTCCTTGGCCATCAAAGTTTTGACGTCGAGGAAACTGTAAAGACCGGTCAGGCGGCCTTCGCCGTCGACCATCGGAAGTTTGCCGACTTTGTGGTCGAGCATCACGTTGTAAGCCTGCTGCATTGAGGTGCCGTCCGGAGCCGAAACCGGATTGCGGGCCATCACCTCGCCGATTTTGACCCGGTGGTCACTCAGAAATTTGATGTCGCGGGCAGTGACGATGCCGATCAACCGGCCCTGGTCATCGACGATCGGAAAGCCGGAGAAAGAGTATTTCCGTGCCCGCTTTTCGTTGAGCATGTCCTCGACGGTCTGGTCGGGGCGGAAGACCACCGGATTGCGGATAATGCCGTTGAGGTAATATTTGACCTTGCGGACTTCATCGGCCTGGCGGTCGACGCTGAGATTCTTGTGGATCACCCCGATGCCGCCGAGGCGGGCCATGGCGATCGCCATATTGCTCTCGGTGACCGTATCCATCGCCGCGCTGGCAAAAGGAATGT
>JBFWIO010000425.1:0-2819 GCA_050255955.1 Victivallaceae bacterium | reverse complement strand
ACCGGAAGAATCATGTGGACGACGGAATCAATCGGCATCGCCCTCGGTCTGGCTCTGGCCCTCGGCATTTTTGCTTTCAAAACGGCAGTGGGAGCATATTACTTCGGCGCGGTTCATCCGTCGCCGGGGCGGCGGCTCGGCTTTGCCGGGGCGATGACGCTGATCTATCTTGCCCTTTTCGCCGCGGCTTTTTACGTGCTTGAAACGTTCGACCTTTTTCGCTTTGCCGGAGATTCGATGAAGTTTCTTCAGGCGGGAACCGTGCTTCATTTGATCCTCTCGGCGGGACTCTTGATCTGGGGCGTTCGTCTGCTCTGCCGCCGCGAGGGGGAGACCCTCGGCAAAGCGGATACCTCCGGCTGGCTGCTGCTGGCGATTCCCTGTCCGGTCTGCGTGGCCGCGATTTTTCTGGTCTGCGCCTTTGCGCGGACGCTTTTGCCGGAATCGACGCCGGCGCTTCGGATTGCCGCGCCGCTTTTTTTCCTGCTCGCCAATCTGGTTTTTCTCGCCGGGCTGTGGCTTGCGGGTAAATTTTTCGCCCTGCGCCCGCTTCATCTCGCGGGGCGGATGATGATTTTCACCGCGCTCTATTTCCTGCTCATTCTGCTGGTTGCACCGCAGTTTCAGGACGCGGGCAAGCTCTACGCCGCCGCCGCCGCCACCCGCAACGCGGGGCCGGGGCCGGAGCGGGTCGGCGCGGTGATGCTTTTCGCCGGAACGGCCGCCGCCGCCGGTTTCCTGCTTCAGAACCGCAAACGCAAAAGGTGTCGCTGATGGATGTTTTCGCCGGAGTCAAGACGTTTCTATTCATTCTCTCAAGCTGTGTCCTTTATCCGGTGCTGCTGCTGCTGGCCGGGCTTTCGGTCTGGATCTTTTTTGAGTGCGGGCGCCTGCTTGCCGACTGGATTCACCGCCGCCGCCTGAGTTCCGACGCCGAGGCTTGGCCGGTTCGGCGCTACGACGAAGCGCTGACGCGTCTATTCGCACTTGCCGCGCCGGAGCCGGAGATTCAGAATCTTCTCCGCCGCGCGATTCAGGGCGAGAGTTCGAAGCTTGACAAGTTCCGCATCATCGCCCGGCTCGGGCCGGCGCTGGGGCTGATCGGGACACTGGTGCCGATGGGAACCGCGCTCGCCAGTCTGGGGCAGGGGGATGTCTCGGTGATGACCGCCGAACTGGTGGTCGCTTATACCACCACCGTGGTCGGGCTGGTGATCGGCAGCGTCGCCTATCTCATTTACACCGTCCGCCGCCGTTTTGCCGACAGCGACATCCGGGAGATGGAATTTCTGACGGAGAAGAGGTACCGTGAAATTTATGCGTGACGCCCGCGCCTGGCGCGAGGAACTCGAATGCGACGACCCGATGGCCGGAGTGGCCAATCTCTTTGACACCTCGGTGATTTTCATCGCCGCCCTGCTGCTTGCTTTGATCACCGTGTTTGACGCGCAGGACATTTTTTCGCGCGAAGCGAGCTTCACCATGGTCAAGAAAAATTCGCGTGGCGAAATGGTGATGATCGAGAAAAAAGGGCGCCAGATCAAGGCGGTCCGGATGACCCGCGAAGAGGCTTCCGGCAAGGGCACCCGGCTCGGCACCGCTTATCAGCTCGAAGACGGTTCGATGATCTACGTACCGGAGGAGTGAGGTGATGAAGCTCCGTTTTTTGCTCGCGCTCCTCGTTTGCCTGACGGCAGTGGCGGCGCACGCCAAGACGGTGGTGTTCCTCGGCGGGGCGAATGACTCCGATCTCTATAGCGAAGCCTTTGCCGAGCTCAAACTGCCGGAAACGGTCAAGCTTGAGCACTACTGCGTCGGCCTCGACACACCCGAAACCATTGCCGAACGGGCACGAGCCGCCGACGTGGTGGTGATCAATGCGCTGGTAATCGAGCTGCGCGAACTTGCCGCCGGGGGCGGGATCGACTTTGCGAAAACCAAACTCTACGCGCTTTCGTCCCGGCGTTTGCCCAAGGGCCTTCCGGCGCTTGAGCCTCCCGAGCTTCGCGCCTACCGCGAGAACCGCCGTCCGGTCAACTTCCGCAATATGGCGTACTGGATCATCAACCGCGAACTTGATGCGGCGGTGAAATTCGACCCGCCGCAGAGCCTGCCCGAAGTCGGTGCGACCCATCCCGACGCCGGAAAGATTTTCCCCTCGCTCGCCGCGTACCGCGAGTGGGCGGAGACGTCCGGGCGCTGGTTTCCCGGGCGCGGGGTGGTTGCTTTTGCGGTTCACGCCGCCTCGATCAACCCGGCCGAGCTTGCGCTTTTCCGCCACTTGACCGATGAATTCGCCCGGCAGCGGCTCAATGTGGTGGTGGTTTACGGCGACGAAGTCCGACTGATCCGGGAACTATTGCTCGACGCCGACGGCAAAGCCGCCGTCGATGCGGTGCTGGCGCTCTCCTTTAAATTCAAATCCGGGCTCGGGGAGCCGCTGCGGCAGGCGATGGCCGATCTTGATGTGCCGGTCTTCAATGCGCTGCGCCTCTACCGCCAGACCACGGCGGAGTGGCAAAGTTCGGTGCGCGGGATGAATGACTTCGCGGTGGCGTTCGGCTTTATCGCGCCCGAAATTTCAGGGATGATCGAGCCCTCGCTCCTTTTCGGCAACCGGGTGGTCAAGGATGGCAAAGGGCGGGAAGTCCAGGAGGGCGAGCCCTTTGCCGACAACATTCGCATCACCGTCGAACGGCTGCAAAAATGGGTCGAGCTCCGGCGCAAAGCCAATGCCGAAAAGCACGTCGCAATCTTCATCTACAACGGCTCCGGCGGCAAGCAGAATATCGGGGCAAGCTATCTCAATGTCCCCCGCA
>JBFWIO010000424.1:0-2823 GCA_050255955.1 Victivallaceae bacterium | reverse complement strand
GTCGTGCGGTCGTTCGAGCCGAAAATAGGTCAGGTCGGCGGCGGTTTTGACCAGCACTCCGGCGGGACGGTCAACGGCGGGGTCAAAGTCGCTCCGGTAAGAGAGTTGCACCGCGCCGTCAGCCCCGGTTTTGCCACTGGCCGCGAGTTGATTTTTTTCACTCAAAAGCATCGTTTCGGCTCCGGACACCGGTTTGTTGCCGGAGAGGGTGCGGACGAAAACTTGCGCCGCCCCGCCATTGGGATCAAGCACCGCCTGAACCCCGAGGTCGGTCAGGACGAAATCGCAGCGGTCGGACGCACTCCAGCTCTTGCCGTCGTTGAGTTCGAGCCGGTACACTCCCGGCTCGCGCTTCGGGAGCAGAGAATCGAGTGAAAGCAGATGGTTGACCTCGGCGTTGGCCGGAGTGTCGAGCGTGAATTGAGTCGCCGCGACTTCCTTCATCCAGCGGATCGAGCTGTCGTCACGCAAATCATTGAAATTGAGATTGTTTTCATAGGCGCGAGAGAGCTTGACCCAGACTTTGCCGACGTTGCGCGAAGCGTAGGGGAATTCGAGTTTGTCTGACCGCAACGGGAGATAGAGCCCGGAGGAGAGAAACTTCAGCATGGGTTCGGCTTGCGCAATCCGGTGTGAGACGGCGAACTCGCGGGGCAATTTTTCGCCGCGCCGGTTGGCAAGGTCGGCGGAGACCTTAAAAAGATAGGTCTTGCCGGGCTCGAAGTCGGCGAAAAGCCTGATCTGGTTATCTTCGCAACGCCACTTGTATTGGATTTCCGGCGTGATTGCGACCGGCGGAGCCTCCGGCTTCACCAGCGGCGAACCGTGGGTTTCAAAGGTCAGAACCACATTGCCGGAACCCCAGCAGTCGATGCCGCGAAAAAGAATCGGCGACCGGCCCGGTTGTTCCGGAGCGGCCGCCGTGGACGAAGCGACGGCGGCGCGCGGCGGATCTCCCCGGGAGGAGAGAAGTGCGATGTTGAACGCGAGCGAAGCGGCCAGGAGGACGCTTCCGGCAACGACGGCGGATTTGGCGGACGGCATGACGGATTTTCCCTGCAACAATATGGAAGTAAATAATTTACCAAAATACGATCAATCTCGCATTTCTCCTGCGGGCCGACAATATACCACAGCGGCCCGCCCCCTGCAAGCGGGAAAAATGAAATCTCGGCAATTATTTTAACCACGCTCCCGAAAAAATGGTTTGACAAGTATTTTTGCTGTGATATACTGTCGAACAAACGATAAAAAGGGAGGATGGATATGGCTGGCCGGATCTGGTTGCCGCTTCTGCTGGGAGCAGTATGCTGGCTGGGCGGTTGCGTGGCAAAAAATCCAGGCGATGCCGCGATTGCCGCCAAACTCGCCGAAATCGATGCCGGGATAAACCGGCTGACCATCGCGAATGAATCTTTGCAAGTTGCATCAGAATCGGAAAAACACATCGGCGTCAACCTCGCCGCGCTGGCTGAAATCAAACCGCTGCCGGACAACCCGACCGACGCCGAGGTGACCGCTTACGCCAAGGCCATTTTCGACGCTTCCGCCGAACAGAATTCGTTCTCCTCCAACGACCCCCAGTTCGCAATGATTGCCAAAATCGGGCCGGGCCATTTCACCGTTATCGTCCCCTATCTCGACGATCATTATTTTTGGGATGCCGCAAGGGACTTGATCTCTCCGGATGACCGCGCCGAACTCTTCCGGCTGATTCCCGAGCACCCGCGGTTGCTGTATTGGGTGCCCCTGGTCGGTATCGAGTCCGGAGCCGAACTCAAGCGCCAGATCCTGGCAGCGGCACGGCGGAATCAACGACCAGACGCTGATATTCCGCTCCGTCCCTATCTTGAGTTCCTTGCCGACGATCCCGAAGTCTGGAATGAATTGGTTGAATTGAGCGACCGGAACAACTCGCTGTGGGATGTCTTCGTCGAATCGATCTATGACCTGCCACCGGCGGAGCGGGAGGCAAAAGTGCGACGGCGCTGGGAGCTTCTCAAAAATGACCCCATCGGCTCGCCGTATCCTTGGATTACCTGCCGGGAAACGCTCGCGAGGTGCGGAGCATCCGAGGCGTTGGAGTCGCTTTTGGCTCCGCCTCCGGAGATCAAACCCGACTGGTGTTGGGCGGAACTTTGGCACTTGTTGCCGGATGCCGCAAACGTGCCCGGCGACCAGCTTCCGGAATGGTATCGCCAAAATCGCTCCCGGCTCAAATTTATTCCCGATCGATATTGCTACCGACTGACGCCGGCAACACCGGCAAAGGAGACGATCCGATGAAAGTAATGCCCTTTTTCGCCGCCGTCGCGCTGGCACTGAGCCTGACCGGCTGCCAAAGCGATCAGCCTACCGTCACCCAGCAGGAAATGCTGGACCGGCTCGATTCGATCGCCAAATCGCTTGAAAAGCTGGAAGCCACCCGCAATGATGGCTGGACTCTGGTTAACGGAACGGAAGACAAAAAAGCCGTCGCCCGGATCAAAGAAAAACTCGCCGCCATCCCGCCGCTGCCCGAGCACCCTGATGACGGCCGAATTCTCAGCTATCTTGCCGCCGTCAAAAACGCGGCCACCGAAGAAGACTCATTCGACAGCAAGCGACCGCAGACTGAATTTTACCGCAAAATCGGCCCCGGCCATCTGAAACTTCTGCTGCCGGAACTCACCGGCGAAGGCAGGAACTTCGAGTTGATCGAAGCATTACCCGAGTTGACAGGCCCCGTTGACAAGGAACTTGCGCTAACGATGATGCCGGAGATTCCCGATCTCCTCATTCCGGTCTTTCGCAACGGTTGGGGCAGGGAAAATCCCAAGGCGG
>JBFWIO010000423.1:0-2832 GCA_050255955.1 Victivallaceae bacterium | reverse complement strand
CCGAACTCATTGAACTCGGGGTCTACTCGATGCGGCGGTTCCTGTTGCTGTTTCCGATCGGTGCCGGCAGCATTCTGGTTTCGCAGTATTTCCAGAGCATCGGCAGTGCGCCGGTGGCGTTGTTCATCGCCATGACCCGGCAGATTGTCTTTCAGATTCCGCTGGTGCTGCTGCTGCCGCTGTGGTTCCACTACGACGGAGTGCTCTTTGCCGGGCCGGTGGGGGATTCGCTGGCGTTCTTCGTCGCCGCCTTTTTGATGAGGCGCGAATTGCGCCGTCTCCGCGCCGCCGCCGCCGGTCTCCAGACTTATCCGAACGGCAAATACACTTTGACCTAAAGTTGCTTTCCCTGCTTGCTTTTTCGGCCCGGCGCGGCTATGTTTTTGACAAAGCACGAAAGGAGTCGGCGATGACGGATGAGGCGTTTGAAATCGTGCCCCGGATCATCCGGGCCAATGAACGGTCGCGCATTACCGTGGCGGGGCGGTTTGAATTGCAGCGGTTTTCCCGGCTGGCCGGAGATGGCCGTTTGAAGCTCGAATGGATCGCGGCGGCGGGAACGCTCAACCGCGGCGAACGCGCGAACTGGGGAGAATACCACCTGGCCGGAGTCGAATTGCTTGCCGGAGAACCCGACCGGATCACCTTTGCGCTGCCGCCGTTGGGGGAGGGGGAGGTGCATTGCCGGCTTTTGCTCGAACGCGAAGGCGCGCCGCGTGCGCTGATTTGTGAATTCGGCGTCTACGCCCTCAAGAGCGATCTATACGCCAAACGGCCATTCCGCGGCGACCTCCATGTCCACAGCAGTTACTCCGCCTGCGGCAATCCCGATGACGACCCCAAGTTCATCGCCGCCCAGGCGCGGCTGCGCGGGCTTGACTTCATGGCGCTCACCGATCACATGCAAATGGGGCCGTCGCGCGAAGTCCAGTCCTTTGTCCGCGAATTCGACACCGACTTTGCGATTTTCACCGGCGAGGAAGTGCATCTGCTCGAAAAGCGCGTGGAGAGTCTCTTCCGGCGCAACCAGTTCCTGCCCGCCATTCATCTGGTCAACTTCGGCGGTGAGAGCGGCGTAGGGGAGTACGCCAATGCCGATTTTGACCGTTATCTCGCGACCATTCAAGCTCAGGCGGCGAAGCTCGACCCGGCCATTCCCGAATCGGTGCGATTCCTGATGGCCGGGGCGGATTGGATCATCGGGCGGATTCACGAGGTCGGCGGGCTGGCGATTTTTTGCCATCCTTTTTGGCGTCCGGAGCACCGTTACAATCTGCCGGAGCCGGTTCGGGAGCACATGCTTGCGCACAGCAAGTTCGACGCGATGGAGGTGATCGGCCTCGGCGCGACCGCCGCCGACAAGCAGTGCGCGGCCTATCGCGAAAGCAATCAGCTCTGTCTCGCCTGGTGGCAGGAAGCTTCGCTCAAACGGGGAAAAATGATCCCGCTGGTCGGCACCACCGACAGCCACGCCACGCTGGAGCTCCTCGGACATCAGTATACGCTGGTGTTCGCCGAAGATCTTTCTTATGCCTCGATCGCGGCGGCGATCCGGCGCGGCGACTCGGTCGCGGTGAGCGCCTGGCCGGGTGAACTGCCGCAGCTCTACGGCGACTTCCGGCTGGTTCAGTTCGGGTATTTCCTGCTCCGCGAATTCTACGGCGCGCACGACGTCATCTGTCAGCGCGAAGGCCGTCTGATGCTCGACCGCTTGCGCGGCGAAAGCGCCGACCGCGAGGCGATGGCCCGCTTTTTCCAGCGCAATTACGCGTAACCGGACGAAAAATCACAATTCGAGCCTTGCATCTTGACGGGAAATACACTATAATAGAATTGTTTCAAAATTGTTGGGCCTGGAACAATCATTGATTCCGTCACAATATCAAGGAGATATTGATGCAATGAAAAAGCGTTTTTTTACGTTGATCGAATTGTTGGTGGTGATTGCGATCATCGCAATCCTGGCCTCTATGCTGCTTCCGGCTTTGAACAAGGCGCGCGAAAAGGCGAAACAGGCGAGTTGCGTCAATATCCTCAAGCAGCTCAACTTGTGCGAATCCCAATATGCCGGCGATTATGACGACTACACCGTGCTCTGCGCCGGGCCGGGGGCTTACTGGTACTCCGCCAAAGGACTGGGCCCGTACGCGCCGAGCCTTTTCGTCCGCAAATCGCCGGCGGCGCTCAATCCGGCGCTGCCGATGTGTCCGTCGTGTCCGCCGGAGGACGGGCTGGTGTTCCGTTTTCCGGCCTCCCCGACCAACTTCCGCAACGCTTCGTGGGGCGGCTACACCCACACCCGCGCCAGCGGTTATCTCTCGGGCTCGGTGACGACGACCAAACGCTTCAAAATCAACCAGATCAAGGGGGCTTCCCACAAGATCGCGCTGGCCGACGGCGAATACCACGAAGGCGGCAACGGCGACAACATGTGGCCGTCCACCATCACGCCGTCAAGCATCCGCTGGGAACGGCACAACAATCAGAACCGCGCCAATATCGGTTATTACGACGGACACGTCGATTCGCTCCAGTACCGTCCCGGCAAGTCAACGCTAATTGACGGCATCGAGCAGCAGTACTATTATTACGAGCTCGATAAATAGAGCCGCTTCACCCGCCGGCGGCGATCCGGTTTATATTGAGCCCGGCCTCCTCCCGGAGCGGCGATCGCAAATTCACCGGTTTTACGGCAAAGTTTTCGACTTCGCGTCCCCGAAAAATGATTGTCGAATTTATGTTCGGCCGGCGTTGGCGGTGAAGAATCCGAGTTGGCGAATCAGTTTCCGGTCCTCTTCCACGCTCCGTCCGCGGGTGGTGAGGTAGCCGCCG
>JBFWIO010000422.1:0-2835 GCA_050255955.1 Victivallaceae bacterium | reverse complement strand
CTCCTCGCTGTGGCTGGTAATGTCGAGATATACGCACTCTTCGCCGCTGCGCTTCATTTCGTTGTCGATCGCCCTGGCGACCACGTCGCGGGGAGCGAGGCTCTTCATCGGGTGGTATTTTTCCATTAATTCGACCAGTTCCCCCCTGGCGTTGCGGCACTTGAGCACCGCTCCTACGCCGCGCAAGGCTTCGCTGATCAGGAACGAGCGCTCGGTGGGGTGGTAGAGGATGGTCGGGTGAAACTGGATGAACTCCATATTGGCGATTTTCGCCCCGGCGCGGTAGCCCATCGCCACTCCCGAGCCGCAGGCGACGTCGGGGTTGCTGGTGTACAAATAAACTTTGCCGATGCCGCCGCAGGCGATGGTGGTGCTGATTCCGAGAAAAGTCTTGATCTGGCCGCTCCGGTTGTCGAGGACGTACACGCCGCAGCAGCGGTTTTCTCCCGGGATGCCGGTCCGGCCGGTGATGATCAGGTCGATCGCGGTGTGGTTTTCAAAAACGTGGATGTTCGCTTTTTCGGCGCAGGCGGCGACCAGCGCCCGCTCGATTTCGACTCCGGTGATGTCGCCGGCGTGGAGAATCCGGCGTTTGAGGTGACCGCCTTCGCGGCCGAGGTCGTAGTCGTCCTGCCCCTTGGTGTGGCCGAGTTCGCCGCGGGTGGTGAAACGGGTGCCGATCTCGATCAGCTCGCGAACTGCTTCGGGGCCGGCTTCGACGATCGCGCGGACCGCTTTTTCGTCACAAAGTTTGCCGCCGGCGTTCAAGGTGTCCCCGACGTGGTCGTCGAAACTGTCTCCGATGTCGGTGACGCAGGCGATGCCGCCCTGGGCGAGGGCGGTGTTGCACTCGTCGATCTTGCGCTTGGTGATCACCGCGACCCGGCGGCCGCTCTCGGCGAGACGGAGCGCGGAGCTCAGTCCCGCGAGTCCGCTGCCGACGATGATATGATCGAATTCGATTTTTTCATTGCTTTTCATTTGCTTTGCCCGTTGACACTCACATGGAAATGTAGTAAATTACACCTGATTGGCAGTTTTTTCAATGAAAGAAGAGAGATGTTTTCAAGTCTTTTTCGACAAACCGATCGCATTGAAGGAGAAAACCCGCCCGATGAAGCCCGTCGGATCGGAATTCGTCCGGTGTTGATCCGGTCGCTCGCGGCGATTGCCGGCGGGCTGATGTACGCGGCGGCGCTGCCGCCCGTCAATATTGCGGTATTGGGGGCGCTGGCGCTGGTGCCGCTGATCCTGATTGCGCTCGACCGGCGGCCCGCCGCGGCGGCTTTTTACGGTTTTTTGTGGGGGGTGGCGTGGGCGCTGCCGTCATTTTGGTTCCTGCGCGAAATCGATCCGGTGGTGCCGTATCTGATGGCTCCGGTACTGGCGCTCTGGCCGCTGGTCTGGAGCGCGTCGATCCCGTTCCTGTGGCGCAGTCTCGCCTATTCCGCCAAGGTCCGCGCGGCGGGAGCCGGAGCAATTGCCGAAGCATCGCAAAAGATTCCCGGCTGGAAGCTCCTCGCCATCGCGGCGGTGGCGGCGGCGTGGTGGATCGTCCTCGAATTCAGCCGCTCGACCATGCTGCCGTGGAACAATTTGTCGACGACGATGTGGAAAAACGACAAATTATTTTTCCTCGCCTCCTACGCCGGACAGTATGCGACCGGTTTCTTTCTCGCCTTTTTCAGCGCCGCGCTTGCCTTCGGCATCCGCTTCCGGCTGGCGGACAAGCGCATCCGGGCACTCCCGGCGCTGCTGGTGCTGGGGATGCTCTGGAGCCTCGCGGTGATCGCCGCCGATTTCCGCACCCGGGAACTGGCAAAAGTGGAGACGTTCAACGTAACGATCGCGGCGATTCAAGGCGACATTTCGCAGCGGCGCAACGCCGATACGCGCGAGGCCGAGGAAGCGCTTGATATTTACCTCGGCCTCACCCGCGATTTGCAGTTCGCCGTCCCCCCGGTGCTGATCGTCTGGCCGGAGACCGCGGTGCCCTACGCCCTCAAGGGGAACCACCCGGTAAGCGAGAAATTCCGCCGCGGCGTCCGTGAACTCCTCGAAACCAAAAAAGTGCCGATGCTGATCGGCTCGATCGACTTTCGGCAACTGCCGAAAGGAACGCGCGATTCCTATGGCGTCACCAACAGCGCACTCTTGCTCGGCCCCGGCCCGGTCGAGCTGGGACGATATGACAAAATCCACCGGGTGCCCTTTGGCGAATACATTCCGTTCCGCTCATTGCTTCCCGGATTTTTCGTCCGGATGATCGACATGAACCGCGATCTTTTCGCGGGGAGCGACTATTCACCGCTCGTCATCGCGCCGGGCGTGAGGGCGGGAATCGCGATCTGCTTTGAAAGCGTTTTTCCCTACATCGCCCGCGAAGAGGCGCGGCGGGGGGCGAATCTCTTGCTGGTGATCTCCAACGACGCCTGGTATCCGACCAGCTCCGAACCCGAGCAACACCTCGCCAACGCCCGGTTGCGGGCGCTTGAAACCGGGCTTCCGGTGCTTCGCTGCGGCAACAACGGGGGGACCTTGGTGATCACTCCGGCGGGCCGGATCACCGAGGTTCTGGCGACACCGGGGGAGGGACCGGGGCATCTCCGCCGCGGCCGGGCTGCGGGGGTGCTGACAATCGACGTACCCAAATCGCCGCCAATGACCTTTTACACCCGGTACGGCGAATGGCTGGTCGTGTTCTGCGGACTCGTCGTGCTGGCCGCTTTCGCTTCTGCGGTTACAAGCTTTGTGTCTGAAAAGAAAATCATCATCCGGGAGGACTGAACTTTATGGAAAACCGTCCGCTGTGGGCGCCCTGGCGCATCGAATTCA
>JBFWIO010000421.1:0-2837 GCA_050255955.1 Victivallaceae bacterium | reverse complement strand
CCAGGTGCTCAACCAATTGAAACCGGTAATCCGGATCGTTGACCAGCGCCTCGGCGGCCCGCCGGAAAAGGGCAAGTCGAACTTCTTCTCAAAAATCCTGATTGACGCCGTCCATGAACGGCTGGAAAAGGGCGAGCAGACGATCCTCTTTCTCAACCGTCGCGGCTATGCCCGGATCATGCTTTGCGAAGCCTGCGGTTACGAGGCGGGGTGTCCGAATTGCTCGGTGCCTTTCACCTATTCGCGCCAGCGCCGGCAATTGAGCTGTCACTTGTGCGGCGCGTCGAAACCGGCGCCGGAAAAGTGTCCGAGTTGCGGTTCGCCGGAGATTCGTTACACCGGGATCGGCACCGAGAAGATCGAGAGTGCGGCCAACGCGGTATTCGGTCATGCCCGGGTGGTGCGAATGGATTCCGACTCGATGCAGGGCGACCGGCGCAATTACGAAACGGTGCTGGAGCGCTTCAAGCGGGGGGAAATCGACATATTGATCGGCACCCAGATGATTGCCAAGGGGTTGCATTTCCCGAACGTGACGTTGGTGGGGGTGATCAATGCGGACGGTAATCTTCTGATGCCGGACTTTCGTGCGCCGGAGCGGACGTTTCAGTTGTTGACGCAGGTGGCGGGGCGGGCGGGGCGTGGGGCGGTGCGGGGGGAAGTGATTATCCAGACGTACAATCCGGACAATGAGACGATCCGGTTTGCGGCGGAGCAGGATTTCGAGAGTTTCCGGGATTACGATCTGGAAGCGCGGGAGATATTGCATTATCCGCCGTACAGTTATTTGATTGCGGTGCATTTTCAGGGGGTGGACGAGGGGCGGGTGGCGGAGTTTGCGGAGGGATTCACGGCGCGGCTGCGGCCGTACTGTGTGGAACCGGTCAAAATATCTGGGCCATCGCCGGCGCCGATTGAGCGGATCAAGGCGAAGTACCGTTATATTACGTTGATTCGGGGGAATGCGTTGGGGCGGGTGAGACATGTGTTGCGGGAAGAGATTCTGCGCGGGAAAACGCCGAAGGATGTCGAGGTGTACGCCGACGTGGACGCGCAGTCGCTGCTGTGAAAAAAAATAAATAAAGCGCGAAGCGCCAAAAAAAAAGGCGCCGCAGGCTAAAAAAAAGCGCGAAGCGCCCAATCCCGCCCTCCGTCGTACGGAGTCGCAGTCCAGCGCGCGAAAAGCGCTGGTCGCTCACTCTATAGTGAGCGAAGCTAAGCGAAGCGCTCCCCCCCCTACGCGGGCGGAGCCCGCACCATACTGCGAGAGCGAGGTCGGCAGCCGTGTCACGAAGTGACCGGCGAACGACATCGAGCGAAGCAGTCCGGCCGACCGTCGGCCTCGGGATAGCGAGCCGGTCGCTGACGCTCTCTCGGCTCAGGGGAGGTGGATACCGGGAGAAGGTTTCGCACGGAGGCACGGAGAAAGAAAAAAGCGCGAAGCGCCAATCCCGCCCCCCCCCGTCGTACGGAGTCGCAGTCCAGCGCGCGGCCGACCGTCGGCCACTGGGCGGCGCTATCAGCTTACTTCGCCGCCGGAGCGGAGACTTGATAGCGGCCGGTGGCGGGATTCAAAACCAACTGATTGCGATTTTTTGCATACCAGACGGCGAATTCCTCCGGCCGGCAGTCTGCAAGAGAGGCGGTCTTCTGGAAAAATTCCCGGTTCTGGAAATAAGCGGAATTATCACCCAGATACTGGAACGCCGGCAGATAGCCGCGCGAAGCGAGAACCAGCGCCCGCTGGATTATGCTCCAGTTCTCATAGCGAGAGGTGGCTAAATCCATCTTTTTCCAATACTGCTCGGTAAAGGCGGCGGCGGCGGGAGGGTCCATCGCGTCAAGCGCGGTCTTCAGCCACTCCACCTCATAATTGAAACTGTTGTTTCCGGTGGTTTCAAGCAACTTTTCCCGCAGAATCGGGAGCGCCTGCTTTTCGAGCTTCAACTTTTTAACCGCGGCGATCAGGCCGGGATAGCGATCGAGCATTGCCAGAACCTGCCCGGCGTCCGACGGTTCGACGCTTTCTCCATAAAGCATCACCAATGAGTTGTTGTTGCGATTTTGCTTCAACGCTTGCACCATGAGATCCTTGCGCTCACCGCCGCCGAGTTGGACAAAGGCGCGGTAATACGCATGGTTATTTTCCAAAAACGGAATCAACTTCGACAAATTCGCTTCACCGATCGCGGCGAGTTTACCGACAAAAAGAATCTGCATGCTGTCATCGTTATTGTATCGCGACACGGAGGCGAGTTTTACCAGATAGTCGTCGATCTGGGCCGGGGTCGGATTTTGCGGCAACTCGACGGTTGCCAGATACCGCTTGACAAGCGTCGGACTGACGCCGTTGTAATTCGCATGCGTATAGGTTGTGAAAAGCTCCTCAAGCGTCACGCTATCCTGGGGCTTAGCCGCGAGTTGTTGCTTGATCGCCGCGGTTTCGGACTCCAGTTTGGTGACTCTCTCGGACAGTGACGGCGAAGCACAGCCGGTCAACAGCAACAGACCCGAAATTCCCATGAACCAACCCGATTTGCCCGTCATGCTCACCTCCATCGATTAAAAAAAATGCTAACCGCGTCTTTAATACATTGTCCCGCCATTGATCGAAATGCAAATCAATCAAATAAAAAAAAGGCGAATTCGTCGAACAAGGCGCCCGGATAACGAAACAGCGGCGGGTGACGAAAAAAAGCGCGAAACGCCCAATCCCGCCCTCCGTCGTACGGAGTCGCAGTCCAGCGCGCGGCCGACCGTCGGCCTCGGGTAACCTCGCCGGTCGCTGTCGCTCTCTCGGCTCGGGGCGCGTAAGCTGCCCCGGATCGCGAGGCGGT
>JBFWIO010000420.1:0-2853 GCA_050255955.1 Victivallaceae bacterium | reverse complement strand
ACCTACCGCTATTCCTACGGCTACACCGTCTTTCTTACCATCCTCAATTTCCTCGGCGGCGGCAACCTCCTGGCGATGCGGATTTTTCACGCGATGGTTTCCGCGCTGGTGCCGGTGATGATCTACCGCGCCGGGCGGCTCATTTTTCGTGACCGGCTGGCGGCCTGGCTGGGGGCGCTCTGTTATCTCTTTTATGCTCCGGCGCTGTTGATCTCGCTTGATTTTCTCCGCGAAGCGCCGCTGGCGCTGGCCTTCATCGCCTATTTCATCGATCTCGTTCGCGCGCTGCGGAGCCGCAAACAAAAATATTTTCTTCGCGCCGGTCTGTGGGGGGCGCTGACCATCCTCGGTCGGGAAAACTTCGCGGCGGTGATTTTCGTGCCGCTGCTGTTTCTCTTTTTCAATCGCATCCGGCAGCGCTTGCCCCGTCGCGCGGTTGTGATTTTCATCGCCGCCGCGCTGCTGCCGGTGCTGGCGGTGATGACTTTCAATTACTGCCGCTTCGGCAGCTTCCAGCCGGTGCCGGGGAACGCCGGAAACATCATGCAGTTTTATCACGGCGAAAGCGCCACCCGGCACTTCGGCACCGCGGTGCTCTCGCTCCTCAAACGCGCCCCCGGCCAGTTCTGCGATTTCTTCTCCAACTATGAACTCGCCAACAGCCTCTCGGTCTACGCCCACCGCGAACTCATCGGGTTTCTCAATGTCTTCAATATGCCCTATCACCTGATGCTCTTGCTGGCGCTGACCGGAAAATTCTACTATTTCCGCAATCGCGGCGTGCAACTCGCCGCGCTGCTGATCGCCGCCTATATCGCTTCGATTCTCTTTTTCACCATGTTCTACCGCTTCCGGATTCCAGTCGCGCCGCTGATCGCCATGCTTGCCGGGGGAGGTATCGCCGCCCTCCTCGCCATGGCCCGCCGCCGCCAATACCGAGGTTTGGCGATTTTCGCTTTCGCCGGTTCCCTTTTCCTCTGGGTAACCGCAGCCGACCCCGATCACAAACGCCCCTTCGCCGAACGTGCCGCCGTCGCCCGCATCATGATCGAACACCGCCAATTCGACCGCGCCGAATCCTACCTCCAAAAAATGGCCGCCGACGGCCACGACGTCCGCGCCGGTTTCACCCTCCTCGAACGCCGCCGCCTCCAGCCGTAATCTCTATAATGCTCTCCCGCCTACACTGCCGTATGGAGTCGGTCGCGGAGGGGCAGGAGAGGCACGGACGGACACGGACAGACACGGACGACATGGACGGCATGGCTGTCAGGATATGCAGTCCTCCCCCGTCCAAATCGTCCAAACTGTCCAAACTGTCCAACTCGTCCAATCGGCCCCGCGCGCGCCCGGCTTCCCGCCTGCGCGGCTGCCTCTTCCCGGACCTCTTCCCCCCACTCACTTTCATTTTTCAAAAAAAAACGCATTTTTTTCAAAACGGGCCTTGAACTTTGAATGATTGGAATTATTTTAATGTTGTAATGATTACAAACTGCTCGATGAGCAATTGAACAAAGCAGCAAAAAAGGAATCGAAGTTATGAAAAAGTTCGTCTGTACGGTCTGCGGTTATGTCCACGAAGGCAACGAAGCCCCGGAACAGTGCCCCCAGTGCAAGGCTCCGCGCTCGAAGTTCATCGAGAAGGTCGAAGCGGCGTTGAGTTGGGCCGACGAACACCGGATCGGCGTCGCCGCCGGGGTTGATGCGGAGATCCTCGAGGGCTTGCGCGCTCACTTCATGGGCGAGTGCACCGAGGTCGGGATGTATCTTGCCATGAGCCGTCAGGCTGACCGCGAAGGCTATCCCGAAGTCGCCGAGGCCTACAAGCGGATCGCCTGGGAAGAAGCCGAGCATGCCGCCAAATTCGGCGAACTCCTCGGGGAAGTCGTCGCCCCGTGCACCAGAACCAATTTGACCAAGCGCGTCGAAGCCGAACATGGCGCCTGCGAAGGCAAGCTCGCGATCGCCAAAAAGGCCAAATCTCTCGGTCTCGACGCGATTCACGACACCGTCCATGAAATGTGCAAGGACGAGGCCCGTCACGGCTCCGTCTTTGCCGGGTTGCTGAAGCGTCACTTCGGCAACTGAGTTGGGAAACGCCGCCGGAGCGATCCGGCGGCTTGACACGATCTCGACGCGGGGAGCCGGAATACGGAGCGGGGGAGAAACCGCGAGGAGGGGGGAACCGGGGGGTTCAAGGAAAATTCGGAGTTTCAGAAACTTCGTATTCCGGCCCCCCGCGCCGAGATCTGAAAAGTATTTGCGATTGCATCCCGGTACTGAAATACGGGAGTCGGAGGGGGGAGCCGGAGGGGGCGGTAATTTTCCGGGTTTGAGCCTTCCGTATTTCGGTTCCGGGATGCAATGATCATCAAAATCGTGCGCCGTTCTCCGCTTCCGGCGGTGGCGGCGTTGAAGTCTTTGGAAAGGAGGTAAGTTATGCCGATTGAAATTGCCGAACGGTTGCGCCGCTTCGGCATCGCGCCGTCGATGCCGCGGATCGCGGTCTACAAGTATCTCGACGAGATGCGCAACCACCCGACCGCCGACGAAGTCTACAGCGCGCTGCTGCCGACTTATCCGACGCTGTCGCGCACCACCGTGTACAACACCATGAAGGTGTTCCAGCAGCATCAGGCGATTCAGACCATTCTGATCGAGAACGGTGAACAGCGTTTCGACGCCGACACCACAATTCACGGTCACTTCAAGTGCACCGGCTGCGGCAAGGTCTTTGACGTCTTCTTCACGCAGGAGCTTCCGGAGCTTCCCGAGAACTTCCGCGCCGATGAAGTCCATCTCTATTATCGCGGCAGTTGTCCCGATTGCATCATCAAATAAAAACCCGTCCGA
>JBFWIO010000419.1:0-2860 GCA_050255955.1 Victivallaceae bacterium | reverse complement strand
AGCCGGCAAGCCAAGCTTCGCCGCCCATTTCGGCGAGAGCGTCCCGACCGGAACGTCGGCGGTAAAAGTTTCAGTATAGAGTCGGTCGCGGAAGCCCGCGAGCAAGGGGTCGAGCTTGACCAGGAATTCCTCCGACGGCAAACCGCCCCATTGCGGGTGCCACATCGCCTTGTGCCCGGCGGCGCAACGGCTTCGTTTGACCGGAGCGCCGGTGAGTTCCGCCCCGATCCAGTCGCAGTGCTCAATCACGCCTCCGGCGGCGTGCCGGACGGCGTCGTCGGCGCGGAGCGCGTGGAGGAACTTGCTCCAGAACCATTCGGCCGAATAGACGCCGCCCTCGTAGATGGTATAATCGACTCCGCCCCAGCTTTTGGCAAGGCGGTTGATTTCAGCGGCTTCGCCGAGCGCGGTGTGATCTTTCCAGAGATAAAACATCGCGTCGGGGTTTTCGGCGAATTCGGGCAGCAGCGCCAGCGGCGTCCCCGCCGCGTCGGTGACGCAGGGGGTCGAACCGGTGGTGTCGATGCCGATCCCGGCCACCCGGGCGGGATCGATTCCCGCGAGAACCCCTTTGACCGCGAGTTCGAGGCTCTCAAGGTAATCAAGCGGATGCTGCCGGAACTGCGACTTGACCGCGTCGCAGTAGAGCCCCCATCCCCAGCGGGGATACGGTTGTACCAAACTTGCGAGTTCGCGCCCCTCGACATCGACCAGCAGCGCGCGGACGCTGTCGGTGCCGAAGTCGAGGCCGATCAATACTTTTTCCATGATGAAAGTTCCTTTCCTCAAATCCGTTTGTCAGGATTGTATTCAACCTTTTGTTTTTCTGCAATCGCTTTGGCTTCGGCGTCGCGGCGTGCCCGGACGATATCGCCGGTTTCGCGCAGCTCCAGCCGGGTGGCCGGATTGACCGGCGGCGCGCCGGGCGTCAGGTAGTTCTCGGCGAGATTCCGTTTCGCCTCAGGAATATAGTCTTGATACTGCGGCAGCCACTCGGCCTCGGCGACCAGCATTTCGTCGGCGAGTTGCCAGACTTCCGGCGGAGTGCAGACCGCGCCGGTCAGGGGGTCGAGCAACATCGCTTGCTTGAGAAGTTCGGCATCGCCATGCACCGCGGCCTCGACCGCAAGCTGCTGGACCCGAACGCTGGCGCTGCAAATCGCGGCGCAGCCAAGCGGCAGATCGCCATAGACCGGCATATTGAAGCCGTTGCGATCGACGTAGCCGGGGATTTCGACGATGCACCCGTTGGGCAGATTGGTGATGTGGTTGCGGTTGACCACATTGAAGTGGCCGCGGTAGATCCGGCCGGTCTCAAGCCCCTCGATGATGAAAGAACCGTGCTCGTGGGAACGGTTGTCGAGCTTGGCCGGCTCCTTTCTGATGAGTTCCGGAAATTCGGCCTCGAACCAGTTGCGCTCCTCGGTGCAAACCCGCAGATACCCGCCGGTTTCGCCGTGAATCCAAGCGGTCTTGAGGTCGATCCATTCAGGCAGCTCTGACGGCCGCTTGCGGTAAAAAGGCAGATATTCCGACAAATGCCCGTTGGACTCGGTGGAGAAGTAACCGAAGCGTTTGAACATATCCATCCGGACCTTTTCGGTCTCCCGGATCTTCGGGACGGCCATCATCGCGTCATAGATTTCCTGCTGCGGCACGAGTTGGCCGGAGCGGCGGACTTCGACGTACCAGGTTTGGTGGTTGATGCCGATGCACTTGTAGTCGAACTCTTCGCGGGGAATTTTGAGCGCGTCGGCGATCTGTTGCGCGCCGTGCTGGACGCCGTGACAGAGCCCGACGGTGGGCACTTTGCCATACTGGTTGCAGGCCCAGGTGACCATCGCATTGGGGTTGGAGTAATTGAGGAGCAGCGCCCCCGGTCTGGCGACTTCGCGGATGTCGCGACAGAAGTCGAGCACCGCCGCGATGGTGCGCTGCCCGTAAAGGATGCCGCCCGGCCCGAGGGTGTCGCCGACGCACTGATCCACCCCGTACTTGAGCGGAATTTCAACGTCGTGCCGGAAAGCCTCGAGCCCGCCTTGCCGAACGCAGCAGATGACGTAATCGGCGTCTTTGAGCGCCTCGCGCCGGTCAAGCGAGCCGCGGACGGTGGCGGCGAGGCCATTGGCGGCGATGTCGCGCTCCAGAATTTGCAGAACCATGAACAAATTGTGCTCATTGATGTCATGAAGCGCGAAATCCGTGTGGTGAAATTCCGGAACCATCAACAAGTCCAGAATCAGACGCCGGGTGAATCCCAGGCTACCGCCTCCAATGAACGCTATCTTCAACTTTTTCGGCATTTTCTCATCCCTTCGATTTGCGTTACACGCTTGCCGGAGCTCTATTAAAATAGTGGCCAAAAGGCAATCCGGCAATCATCATAAAATCGCAAAGGATGTGCATTTTATGCTTTCAGACCCGATCTTTTCGGAATTTCACGCCGAACGGTATTTTCTGCACCATTTCCACTACCGCCGGGCGGGCATCCGGCTGGGGGCGGTGACCACCATGACCGGGCACGAGCTCCGGCGCGGCCCCGATTACGCGTGGGACGGGATGAAGCGGCTGGATCAGGGGATCATCCTCTGGCAATATACGCTTGAGGGCGCGGGTTCGCTGCGCTTTGAGGCGGAGAAACACCGGATTCTCCCCGGCGAAGCGATGCTGATCGAGGTGCCGCACAATCACTTGTACACGGTGGACCGGGAAGCGGGGAAATGGGATTTCGTCTTTATGATTCTTCGCGGCAGCGAAGCGCTGCGGCTGGGGCGCGAGGTGATCCGGCGCTACGGCCCGGTGCTGCATTATCGGGAGGGCGCGCGAAGTCTGGTGAGCGCCCGCAACATGCTGAAATGGC
>JBFWIO010000418.1:0-2865 GCA_050255955.1 Victivallaceae bacterium | reverse complement strand
TTGCGGTTCATGAAGTCGATCGGCGAGACCGCCAGTTCACGCTTGAGCGGCATCCAGACCCCGACCGAAAAAGTTCCCATGGTGCCCCCGACGTAGTTGACGTACTCGGGACGGGTGCTGAAAAGCCGCACCGTACTGACCGCTTTCAACGGCAGTTTGAGCGGAAAGTATTTGCTGTAGACTGACCGGCTCTGCTCAATCAGCTGGGCGTACTGGCGGGCGGCGCGCTTGTCGCGCATATTGGAAATGACGATGAAGTTCTCGGTTTCGAGGTACCACCAGTCGGGGTAATTGCGGATGTTGTCGATCACCCGGTCGCGGCTGGCGAGATATTCGGGCGTGTAATCCTTTTTGGCCTGAACCGGCCGGGTGGAGCTGCCCTGATACTGGTTGCCCTTGCTGTTTCGCATGCCGGGAAGCTGGGCCGGGGGGAGAAATTCGATCGAGTCGGCGGCGGCGGCGGCGGTACGCAGCGACCGGGCCTGATTGAGCGCGGGGGAAATGAAATTCAAGAGGAAAATCCGCCGCACCGGCGGGTGAACCGGAGTGACCACAAAGGCGACCATCTGCGAGTTGTCTTTTTTGGGGAAGTCATAGCGGGTGATTTTGCGATCAATCCGGGTGGTCTTTTCCGGCGTGACGCCGGTCACTTTGGCCATGGTGAATTTTTCGATCCAGGCGGTCAGCTCGGCATCGCTCCACTCTTCGCTTTCCGGGGCCGCCTTTTCGCAGTCTTCGGCAGTTGACAGGCCAAGTCCTCCGGCGGGGAACCGGCGGGTGATCTGGGCGGCGGAAATCTCCGCCGACGGACTGCGCCAGGTGCCGGCGTGCTGCTCGTGTATCCACCATTCATGAGGGTGAACCACTTGCTTGCCGTCGATCGAGAGGCGGTTCAAAGTCGGCAGCGGACAGGGATCGGCGTCGCGGTAGACCTTGAGTTTGATGCCGAGCTCGGGAACCGTGACCGTTTTGCCGAGCTGCAAGGTTTCGGGCGCGGCAAAAAGCGCCGGAGCTCCCAATCCGATTACCACGGCCAAACCCAAGAGTTTCATCAGCTACCCCCAAATCAACATTTTCAAAGCCGAAACCATCACCAGTACTTTGACAATTTCCTCAAACTGCCGCTGCGGCAATTTGGACAACAGGAAAATTCCGAGCGCTCCCCCGATCAAGAGAAAAGGAATCATCGGCAGATCGGTCCGCAGCGAACTTGTGGTAATCCGCCCTTCCCAAATGAAGATCGGAATCTTGATCCAGTTGAGGATCAGAAAATACCAGGCGGCGCTTCCCATATATTCCGACTTCGGCAGTCGCATCGCCAGCAAATAAACCGCCATTACCGGTCCGGCGGCATTGGCCACCTGGGTGGTCAACCCGGCGAGAATCCCGAAACAGGCCGAAAAAACCCAGTGCTCCGGCATGCTCTCCATCTTTTTGAAGAGCGGCATCAGGTAACTGAATACCGCCATGAAAAGAATCGTCCAGGCCAGCATCGGCTTCATCGCCGCATCGCTGATAAAGCGGAGCGTAATGCTCCCGAGCACAATCCCCGCCAGCGCCCACGGCATCAGTCGCAGCACAATCTTCCAGTTGGCGTGCCGCCGGTAATAGATCACCGCCATCACGTCGGCGGCCCCGAGCATCAAAAGCTGAATCCCGGTCGATTCCCGCGCCGGAAAAGCCGACGCAAGCATCAGCACCGGCAGCATGCCGAGTCCGGGAACCCCGGTTTTGTTGATCCCGATCAGCACCGCACTGGCAATCAGCATAAAAATGCTGTAAGCGTCATATCCCCCGAAACACCACTCCCACATATTGCTCCTTGCGTTGAAAATGAATGACTATTCCGGGTAATATATCCCCCTTCCCCTCTGAAAGCAAAAAAAACTCCGGATTTCTCCGGAGTTTTCCAGGACGCGAGCAGATTAACCAGCGAGCAGGCCCTTCTTGAAGAGGTCGGCGTTCTGTTCTCCGGCATTGAGCGCGTCGGCCGCTCCAATCGAGAGATCGGCCGCGCCGACCCCGTAAAGCCGGAAGTCCTCGTCAAAAGTGAGCCCCGGCGAACCCGCTGCCGAAGGCGTTTGCGTATCCGGCAGCGCCAGCGAGCCGGAGCCGGCCGGCGGAACATAGTTGCCGCCGGCATCCTCAATGCCGATCGCATCGTAGGTTATCTGCAAAACCAGCTTCGAAACCGTACCGGCGGTCACCACCGAAAGCCGCCCGTAAGCGCCGGTGTCGAGCAATCGCGAACCGGTGTCGGAAAGCCAAAGCTGAGTATTGCCATTGATCACCAGCGAAGTATCGGACAGCATGCCGATGTCTTTTTGGGTCCCCTGAGCCAGAATATAAGTACCGAGCTGAGCATTGTCCAGCGTGGCAAAAAGTTCACGCTCAAAGACTCCGGCGTCATTGCGAACAGTGAAAATCGGATTTTTGCCCGGATCGCTGCCGAGGATGAAATTGATCTCCTCGATTCCGGAAAGATTGCCGACCACCTGACTTGTGCCGCTCACCGTCAACACGTCTTTTTCGCCTTCGCCCAGGTCGATGTCGCCGACACTGATCGCATTGCTGCCGAGACTCACGTTGTCACTGTAGCCGGAGCCCCAAACCGCATAATAAAGATCCGTAGATCCGGCCGCGGGTTTGATCGCGGACAGCAGGACCGCCGCGCTGCCGCCAGACTTGACCAGTCCGGCCAGCTGGGTCACAATTGTCGAAGCGGAGGCGGCCTTGCCGCCGAAAATCGCGCCGCCGATCTGAATATCCAGGCCGTAACCCGATTCGGCATTGCTGCTGATCGCATAAGCGCTTCCGGTCTTGGCAACCGCCGCGGCCACCACACCGTTGACCATCATGCTGCCC
>JBFWIO010000417.1:0-2882 GCA_050255955.1 Victivallaceae bacterium | reverse complement strand
TCAACCGGCAGATGCACTTCAAGTCCGTCGACCGATCATTCAACATGGAATTCGGCTACTGGAAAGAAAACTTCACCGAGTGGTCGATCTTCGTCGAAAACGGGATCAAAAACAACGAGGAAGCCGATCTCTTCTTCAACTTCGACCCGATCGCGACGGTCTGGGGCAACGTCTGGATGAATCCGGCCTTTGAGGAAAAAGTGATCGAACGCACCGGCAACACGCTGATCGTCCAGAATCGCGACGGCCTCCTCGCCGAAGTCCCCGCCGACAGCCACGAAACCATTCCCCACTACCTCAAGGCCTCGATCGTCACCCCCGAGGATTGGCAAAAGTGCAAGGCGGAACGCTTCCGCCGCGACGACCCCGCCCGCAAGGTTGACCTCGCGGCGCTCAAGCGCAAACACCCCGCCGACCGCACGTATCCCCTCGGCGTCCACTGCGGCTCGATGATCGGCAAAATCCGCGACATGCTGACCTTTGAAGGTCTCGCCTACGCGATGTACGACTACCCCGAAATGGTCGAAGACATGGTCGAGACCTGCTGCGTGCTGGTCGAGGATTTCCTCGATCAGGTGCTCGGCGAAATCGACTTCGACTACGCCTCCGGCTGGGAGGACATCTGTTTCAAAAACGGCCCGATCGTCTCGGTCGATTTCTTCCGCGACGTGGTAATGCCGCGCTACAAGCGGATCAACGCCAAGCTCAAGAAACACGGCATCGACCTCTGGTACACCGACTGCGACGGCGACGTCCGCCCGATCCTGCCGTTCTTTATGGAGGGCGGCATCAACTGCCTGTTTCCGTTTGAAGTGATGGGCTGTTCCCATCCCGCCGAACTGCTCAATCAATACCCCGAACTCCGGATCATGGGCGGGGTGGACAAGATCGAACTCGCCAAAGGCCCCGAAGCGATCAGGCGCTATCTCGAAACGCTCGCGCCGCTGGTCAAACGCGGCGGCTACATTCCCTTCTGCGACCACCGTTGCCCCCCCAACGTCAAGGTCGGGGACTATCTCTATTACCTCAACCTGAAGCAGGAAATGTTCGGCGCGGTCAAGCCGGTCTGAAACGCCGTTGAACATTTGCATGATCCCTCCAATGATGCTATTGTAAACTCGATGATTCTTTTTCATGCCGGAATTGTTGAAAGCATCAGCAAAAATTGAAGGAGCTCGCGAATGGGGGACGCCGTTGTAATTGTGATTCTGCTGGCGCTGGTGATTCTGGCGTTGCCGATTGCGCTGTTGGTTCAAATCGTCCTCCTCCGGCGCGAACTTGCCGGACTCAGGAATGAATTCAAAGACGCCGTCCGCAAGTTGACCGCCGCGGTCAAACCGCCGGAGAAATCGGTTGAGAAGCCGGTTGAGAAGCCGGTTGAAAAACCGGTCGAGACACCGACTCCGACTCCGCCGCCGGTTCCTACCCCGGTCGCGCCCAAGGCGGCGGCGACCTGGGAACCGCCGCCGCGACCGGCCGCGCCGCAGGTTAGCGCAAAGCCGGTCTTCACCCCCCTCCCCGGGCCACCGCCGCGCGAACCCTCGGAGCTGGAACGCCGGACGCTGGAAATCCTCCGCAAAATGTGGAACTGGATCATCGTCGGCGAAGAGTACCGCAACCCCGCTGTAGCCCGCGAATACGCGCTTGCCACCACCTGGCTGTTGCGCGGGGCGATCCTCCTGATCGTTTTCGGCATCGGCTACTTCATCAAGTATTCGCACGAGCGCAACCTCTTCCCGCCCGAACTCCGGCTGGCGGTGGCGGCGCTGGTCACCACCGGCATGATCGTCGGCGGCGTCAAAATCCTCAAGGGCGCGTACCGGCTCTTCGGCATTACCCTCATCGGCGGCGGCTTCGCCGGGCTCTACATGGTCGGCTTCGCCGCGGTCGGGATTTACCACGTACTCGAACCCGCCGCCGGGCTGGTGCTGCTGGTCGGCCTCACCGCCGCCGGGGCGCTGCTGGCACTCAGGCTTAACAATATGCTGCTGGCGATCCTCGCCGTCACCGGCGGCTACGCCGCCCCGGTGCTGATGTCCACCGGCAGCCGGAATTTGACCGGGCTCTTTATTTATCTTTTGATCCTGAGCTCCGGGGCGCTGCTGATCGGGCGCTACCGGGCATGGCGGATTTTGAACCTCATCGCCTTCGCCGGGGCGTGGGGGCTCTACGCCGCCGCCGCGCCGTTCAAGGGGGATTACTCCTGCGCCCTCGCGATCACCTTCGGCGCGCTCTTTTTCGCGGTCTACTCCTGGTTCGGCATTCTCTTCAACATCCTCAACCGCGAGAAGAGTTCGATCATCGAAATCCTCTTCACCGTCGCCAATGCCGGGGTTTTCGCTTTGTTGACCGTACCGCCGATCATCCGCCACTTCGGGCGCGAATACGCCGCCGCGCTCACCGTGGCGATGGCGGCGTGGTTTGTGCTCCAGCTGCAAGCTCTGCTCAAAATGAAACTGGAGGACAAAAACCTCCTGCTGACGCTGTTGACCATGTCGAGCGCGTTCCTCGCCCTCAGCATCCCGCTGTCGCTCGCCCGCAACGTGCTCGGCGCGGCGTGGTCGATCCAGGCGCTGGCGATGCTCTTCATCGGAAGCCGGAGCAACACCCGGTTCCTGATCAAATTGAGCTACCTCGTCTTCGCGGTCGCCGGGATGTATCTGATGGGCTACAACCTCGAAAACAGCTACTTTCACCGCGACCACGCCGACTGGGTCAACCGGCTGGTCAATTTCGGAACCTTTTCGCTCGCCCTCGCGGGCGCCAACTTCCTCCTCCGCAAACGCGACAGCGAAACCGCCGACAGCCCGCCGTCGCAGACCATGCTCTACCTCCACTGGGGAGCTTCGCTGATCTTCATACTGGTCGAAATGTCGCTCCTC
>JBFWIO010000416.1:0-2865 GCA_050255955.1 Victivallaceae bacterium | reverse complement strand
ATGCTGATCGAGGTGCCGCACAATCACTTGTACACGGTGGACCGGGAAGCGGGGAAATGGGATTTCGTCTTTATGATTCTTCGCGGCAGCGAAGCGCTGCGGCTGGGGCGCGAGGTGATCCGGCGCAACGGCCCGGTGCTGCATTATCGGGAGGGCGCGCGAAGTCTGGTGAGCGCCCGCAACATGCTGAAATGGCCCGAAAGCGGGCTCGATCCCCTGGAAATGTCGGTGGCAAGTTACCGCTTCATGCTCGAGCTCTACGACGAATTCGCCCGCGAAACCGAACCGGTGAAGGCCGCGCCGGGCCTGCTTGCCGCCCGCCGCCGTGCGTTGAGCGATTTCTCGCGCGGCATCCGGGTGGCGGAGTTGGCGGAGATCGCGGGGATGAGCTACGCCCACTTCATCCGCGAATTCACCCGCGTCTACGGCATCACCCCCGGCGAACTCCTGCTCGAAATGCAGATGGAAAAAGCGCTCAACCTGCTCCGCAACAGCACCGTGACGGTCAAGGAAACCGCCGCGCTCTGCGGCTTCACGTCCTGCGGCAGTTTCTGCCGCGCCTTTCGCCGCCGCCACGGTCAATCCCCCGGCGGAAGCCGGGAGCGAAGCGCTTGATTCGGCGCGTTTTCTTTTTCCGGTTCCACCTCACCGGGAGGCGGTGCGGAAGTCGCGGGGGCTTTGTCCGGTGTGTTTTTTGTAGACGCGTGAGAAGTGAAGCGGGTCATTGTAGCCGACTGTCGAGGCCACTTCGGCGATGGAGAGGCCGCTCCAGGTCAGGAGTTCGCGCGCTTTTTCGATCCGCCGCAACTCGAGGTAACGCATCGGCGGCATTCCTTCGCGCTCCCGGAACCAGTGGGCGAAACGCGAAGTTGACAAGTGACAGCGCGCCGCCAAATCCGCCAGCGACAGCGGCCGGTCGAGATGCTCCGCGATAAAGGCCAGACAGCGGTTCAGCTTCTCGTCGTAAATCACCTCCGCCGCCGGATTGAGCAAGTTCGCCCAGAGCAACAGCTCCTCAAGCTTGTTGAGGCAAAATTCGCGCCCGCCCGGCAAGCGCCGCGGCTCCAACTCCAACAACTGCCGGAAGATGGCTTCCAACCGGTCGGCGAACCCGGCCTCGGCGGAGCCGAGACGCCGCACCCCCATCCCCGCGTCCGGCCACGATAGGAGCCGCCCCCAGTCCGGCCGGGGGTCAAAGTAACACCAGAGATGCACCCAGTCGCCGCCCTCCTCCGCCGCGTAATCATGAATCACCCCCGGCGGAAACAGCAAGAGATCGCCGCGCCGCACCAAAAATTGCCGCCGCCCGCGATTGATCCGCCCGGCGCCGCTCAAGGTAAGGTTGACGATCCAGCGATCCACCCCGAAACGGCGCAAGAGCGGCTCCCGGTGTCGCACCTGGAAATCGGTCTCACCCGCCACCAGTTCTCGCTCGAATAATTGCTGCGGTTTCGGTTTTTCAGCAGTTTTATCCATGTTTTCGACAATCTTCACGCTTTAAAAAAATCAATTGGCGACAAGATTACTATATGATCGAAAAATAGTTCTGCAATCGACCCAATGGAGAAAAATCATGAAAGTTTCACACCGCCGTCCCGCCGCGCTCGATCAATTTTATTACGGCGCCGCCTATTACCCCGAGCACTGGGACCGCTCGATGTGGGAAAACGACGCCCGCCAGATGGCCGACGCCGGGTTCAATGCGGTCCGGCTGGGCGAATTCGCCTGGCAGCTGATGGAGCCGGAGGAGGGTCGCTACGATTTCTCGCTCTTCGACGACGCGATCGAAATCATCGCCGCGCACGGACTCAAAGTCATCATGTGCACCCCCACCGCCGCCCCGCCGCGTCGGCTCACCGCGACCTGGCCGGACATGCTCCGGGTGGACGCCGACGGGCGGCCGATGTTGCACGGCTCGCGGCAGCACGCCTGCCACAGCAGTCCGCGCTTCCGCGACTATTCGCGCCGCATCACCCAGGCGATGGCCGATCACTTCCGCGATTGCCACGACGTGGTCGGCTGGCAGACCGACAACGAAATTCATTGCCACTTCAGCGAATGCCACTGCCCGTCCTGCCAGAGCGCCTTCCGCCATTTTCTCAAAGCCAAATACGGCTCAATCGACCGCCTCAACCGGGCGTGGGGCACGGTGTTCTGGTCGCTGACCTTCGACGACTTCGACCAGATCGAAACGCCGCGCCCCAACCGGCCGACCTTCGGCAATCCTTCGCACGAGCTTGATTACCGCCGATTCCTGAGTTGCGCGGCGGCGGATTTTCAGCGCGACCAACTTGAGATTCTACGCGCCGCCGGACGGCCGTGGTTCACCTTTCACAACGGAGTGATGGCCAATCTCGACTACCGCGGCCCCTTCGGGCAGGAGCTCGACGTGCTCGGCTTCGATGTCTATCCCTTTTTCGAATTCGATCCCGCCAAACGCCGGGAGAACCATGCATTTTCGCTCGACCGTGTCCGTAGCCTCACCGGCAACTTCATCATCCCCGAGCACCAGTCCGGCCCCGGCGGCCAGGCCACCTACTTTCACGACAATCCGGAGCCGGGGGAGTTGCGAAAACTCTGCTATGTCTCGCTGGCGCGCGGCGGCGACAGCCTCCTGTATTTTCGCTGGCGCACCTGCCGCTTCGGCGCGGAGGAGTATTGGTGCGGGGTGATCGACCACGACGATGTGCCCCGGCGGCGTTACCGCGAAGTCGCCGAGCTCGGCCGGGATCTCGCCACCCTCGGTCCGTGGCTCCGGGGCACCCATGTCGCAATCGACTGCGCTGTGGCGACCGGAGATTACGACAGCGACACCGCCCACCGCCTCTACCCCCTCGGCTTGCCCGCGCCGGGGGTGATCGCGAA
>JBFWIO010000415.1:0-2914 GCA_050255955.1 Victivallaceae bacterium | reverse complement strand
CAGTCTGGCTCCTTGAGCCAAAACCATAACGGAGGCATCCACCCTGACACTTTTGAGGGAGAAGACAAAACTTTTTGAAAAAAGCCGACCGTCGGCTGCGGTTTCTTTCTTCTCCCCCGAACCCCCTCATCTTTTACAAAAACTTTTATGTACTGCGCTTTTTCATTTTTGCATCGCAAAAATGAAAAAGCGCCGGACTCAAAAAGGTTTGAAAAAGTGGGAGGGGGTTTGGGGGAGGGAGAAAAAAATTTCCTCAAAATTTTTTGCTTCCTCCCTCAAAAGTATCAGGGTGGATGACCACGGCAGGAGAAGGTATGAAAAAAGAAGTTGATTTTGTTTCGGTGGTGGTGCCGGTTTACAATGAAGATGGTTGTTTGCAGGAGTTGATTGATCGTTGTCTGGCTTCGCTGGAGAAGACTGGCAAGCGGTATGAGTTGATTTTGGTTGATGACGGGAGTCGTGACCGGTCGGCGGCGATTATGGCGGCGGCGAGTGAGGCGAATCCGGATCGGGTGATCAGTTGTATTCTCAACCGCAATTATGGCCAGCATTCGGCGATCATGGCGGGGTTTTCGCTGGTGCGCGGGGATTTGGTGATTACGATTGACGCTGACTTGCAGAATCCGCCGGAGGAGTTCGGGAATCTGGTGGCGGCGGCGGAGGAGGGGCATGACGTGGTGGGGACGGTGCGGCAGAACCGCAAGGATTCGCTGTCGCGGAAAATCCCGTCGAAGATTGTCAACATGGTGGCGCAGAAGGCGACCGGGGTGCGGATGCACGATTACGGCTGTATGCTGCGGGCGTACCGGCGGCATGTGGTTGAGGCGATGAAGCTCTGCAATGAGCGCAGCACTTTTATTCCGGTGCTGGGCAACAGTTTCGGGCGCAACTGCTGTGAAATCCCGGTGGGGCACAGTGAGCGCAAGGCGGGCGAGTCGAAGTATTCGATCTGGAAGTTGATCAATTTGCAGTTCAATTTGCTGACTTGCATGACCACTTTTCCGTTGCGGTTGTTGACTTATGCGGGGTGTGCGATTGCGGTATTCGGGTTTCTCTTGAGTTTCTACATCCTGGTCCGGCGGGTTTTTGATCCCGACTGGACGGTTCAGGGGGTGTTCACGTTGTTCGGGGTGGCGTTCATATTCAGCGGGGTGCAGTTGATCGGGACCGGGCTGCTGGGCGAATACATCGGACGCATTTACACCGACGTCCGGGCGCGGCCGCAGTTCTTCATCGAGGAAATCCTGGGGCGCAAGGAAGAAGACAAGTAACATGGCGGGAAAACTTTACATCGTTACCGGCGACGACGACTTCGCGCAGAAAGCGCGGAGCCGGGCGCTGGTCGCGGGCCTGACCGGGGGCGACCCCGAGAGCTGCGGCGCGCTGGAGATCATCGCCGGTGACGGCGACGGCATGAAATTCGCCGAGGTTGCCGAAGCGATGTTGAACTCGATGCGGACGCCGCCTTTTCTGACTCCGGACCAGATCATCTGGCTGCGCAATTTCGCGTTTTTCAACGAGCTCTCGGATGCTTACAAAGGCAAGGGCGCGGCGGCGGAGCTGGCCGCGGCGCTCTGCGAAGCGCTGCCGGAGGAACAGACCGTCATCATCAACGGCCCCGGCTTTGACCAGCGCAAGAGTTTCGCCAAAGCGCTGAAGGCGGCGGGCGCGGAGATCGCGGTCGAGTCGTCGGCCAAGTCGAACGACCGCAACTACGCCGACACCCGGCGGCGGACGATTGCCGACACCTGCCGCAACGCCGGCAAAAGGATCGCCCCGGCGGCGGTTCAGTACCTCGAAACCATCCTCGGCTCGGATACCGGAACGATGATGAACGAGCTTGAGAAGCTGCTGCTCTATATCGGCGACGCGCCGGAGATCACGCTTGAGGACTGCCGGGCGATCAGCAGCCGGACGCCGGAGGCGGTGAGCTGGACCTTTACCGGAGCGCTGCTGGAGCGCGATCTGCGGACTGCGCTGGAGGTGCTCGATACGTTGATCAAACAGGGCGACGCGGCGATCCGGGTGCTGGCGGCGGTTTCCGGCGAATTCCAGAAGCTGATCCAGGTCAAGCGGGCGATGCGCGAACTGAAGCTTGAACGGGTCAATCCGCGCACTTTCGACGGCTTCGCCGACGCCGAAAAGGCGGCGCATCCCGACAATATGCTGTTGAAACTCCACCCCTATCGCGCTTTCAAAATGTGTGAAAGCGCGCTGCAATATCCCGATTCCGAAGTGGCGCGTTCGCTGGATGCCGTGCTCAACGCCAACCGGGCGCTGGTCTCCGGCGGCGGCGAGCCGCGCCTGGTGCTCGAACAATTGATTTTCCGAATCTGCAATCCGTAAACCGGGAGGGATGAGATGAAAACACTGCTGACGATGGTCATCGCGGGCGCGTTCGCGCTCCTCTGCGGCTGCAACGCCACCAAATCGCTGGAGGCTCCGGTGCCCGAAACCGAGATGCCGCTCACCGAAAATCTCGCCGGCACCTATGCCGGTGAATACGGCAGTTCGCCGGTCAAGCTGAAAATGGATTTTGAGTCGCAGGGCAACTTCCTCCGGCTGGAGGGGTGGATTCTCCACGACGACGTCTATCAGCAGTTGCCGCCCCTGATCGGCGGTGCGTTCTCGGTCGGCGACGAGAAGTTCTTCGCGGTGGTCGTCGATCTCGGCGGTCTGATCAAGGGCGGGAACTACTACGAAAGCTCGACGGTTTTTCTGATCGCGCCGGTGTTCCTCTTCAAAATCAAACCCGAAGGCAAGGATCTGACGGTCGAACTGGTGACGTTTGCCGATTTCGACAACAATGTCTTCAAACCGGTGGACGCCGGACTCAAGCTGGCCAACCAGGGACTGGTGCTCAATTCCCCCTCCGAACTTTACCGGATGCTGGAGAAGAAAAAATATAGATCGG
>JBFWIO010000414.1:0-2926 GCA_050255955.1 Victivallaceae bacterium | reverse complement strand
GATTCCGCTCACGGTCGAGCCGACTTTGCTCCGGCTGTGGGAACACCTCGCCATTAAACTTGTCCTCAACACCGTTTCGACCGGAACCATGGTCAAGCTCGGACGGGTGGCCGGCACCTGGATGAGCTTCGTCGCGGTTTCCAACAAGAAACTGATCGACCGCGCCATCCGGCTGGTGGCGGAGTTGAGCTCACTTGAATACCGCGAGGCCGCGCACGAGCTCTTCCGCTCGATCGAAGAGATCGCGGCGATGCCGCCCGATTGCGAACGGCCCTCGACGGTGCAACACACCTTGAAACGATTGGGGAAACGGTGAACAACGTCCGCGATTTCGGGGCCGCCGGCGACGGCGTGACCAAAGACACCGCCGCCATCCAGCGCGCGATCGACGCCGGCGGGATGGCCTATTTTCCGCCTGGCGTCTACCTCACCGGCACCTTGTTTCTCCGCTCCCGCGGCGGCCTTGAGCTTTCGCCGGGGGCGGTGATCCTCGGCAGTTCCGATCGCGCCGACTACAACGCCGACGACTTCTGTCCCCAGAACCGGGTGTTCCGCCAGGAACATGTTTCGGGGGCGCACCTGATCGTCGGCCTTGAGCTTGAGAACGTGGTGATCCGCGGCGGCGGACGGATCGACGGCAACCGCGAAAAGATTTACCCGGTGCAAGATGATCACGACAAAATCTGGAGCACCCCGATCGAGTGGCGACCGGGCCAGATGGTCTATTTATGCGAATGCACCGGCGTTTCGATTTCCGACGTCGAGATGGTCAACGCGACTTACTGGACCTGTTTCCTGCATGGCTGCGAAGAGGTGCTGATCCGCGGCGTCCGGATTTACAACCATCCCCATACCCGCAACGGCGACGGCATCGACCTCGACTGCTGCCGCTTCGTCACGGTGAGCGACTGCATCATCGACTCCGGCGACGACTGCATCACGCTGCGCGGCTTCGACGAGCCCCTGAAAGTCAAGCGGGCGTGCGAATTCATCACCATCAACAACTGCATCCTCAAAACCATCTGCAACGGCTTCCGGATCGGGGTGGGAAACGGCAAAGTCCGCTGTTGCACCATTTCCAACTGCGTGGTGCACCACTCCCGGATCGGGATTTGCATCGTCTCCAAGTACAGTCCGGTTGCGGGGGTTTTGATCGAGGATATCTCATTCGAAAACATCCGCATCGAGGCCGAGCGGCCGATCAATATCCAGACCAATGCCTGGGGGCGTTCGCTCGGTCCGTCGTTCCAGCCGATCCGCAATCTGAGTTTCCACCATTTGCGCGGCAAAGGCTCGGTGGCGTCGCTGATCCAGGGGTACGCCGCCGGGGACGTCGGCGAAATGACGTTCTCGGACATCGTTTTTGATTACTTCGGCGGCGAAAAAGTGATCGTCTGCGATGACTATTTCGAGGGTACGCGCAATTCGCCCCCGGCGGCGTTTTTCCTTGAGAACGTGAGTGATATCGCTTTTGACCAGGTCCGCATCCGCTGGCAGACCGGGCACGACGCCTGGCGGCACGATCTGATGACCGTCAACAGCAACCGTATCGAGACCCGCGACTGCGTCTTTCCCAAGGGGGTTTTCAGTCTCGAAAAATGAAGACGGCAGTCATTTTTTGGCCGGGATGCGGGCATCGCGGTAGCGCCCCGGCGGCAGGCCGTAGCGCCGGCGGAACATGCGCGAGAAGTGAAAGCGGTCTTTGACCCCGATTTGCTCGCAGATTTCGTCGATGGAGAGGCGGTTCTCCTCCAGCAGCCGCGCCGCCACGCTGTAACGCATGGTTGTGAGGTAGTGACAGGGCGTGCTGCCGTAGGCCGAACGGAAGCGGCGGATCAGGGTGTTGACCGAAATCCCGAGGCGGCGGCAGAACGCGTCGAGATCAAGCTCGGCGGCAAGTCGGCTTCGCATCAGATTGACGAGGCCCGTCAGCTCCGGCGCACTGTCCCGGCGCGGCCGCGCTTCCGGCGGGAGCAAGGAAAAAGCCGCCGCCGCCAGCGCCAGCGCCGCCACGTGGTCAACCCCGGGCCCTGCGAATATCCGCGCCGCCAGCGTGTCGAGGAGCGGCGAGGGGGCGAGTTCATTGCAGAGATGCTGCGGACTTCCGCTCGATTCGCTGACCTCAAAGTGGATATAAAGCTGGTTGACCGCCATTTCATCGCACCAGGCCCGCAGATTGCAGTCGGGGGGCAGGAGATAGCAGCGGCCCGGAAGCAACGGTTTTTTGCGGTCGTTGAGCCAGACCCCGGCGCCGGGCGCGTCGTGGAGATAAAGCCGCCAGTGGTGCCCGGCCAGCCGGCAGTTCCGCCAGTTCGCCCAGAGCGGAGCGCGGTTGACCAGTTCGAGCACCAATGGCGGCGTGTCGGTGATAAGATTGTTCATAAAGATCACCTGATTATTCATAGAAAATTGCTGGAAAATTCATAGCCAAGGATTTATCTTTTACCATAGCCGCAACAAGCGGAAAATGCAACTCAAATTCAGGAGGCGTGCGATGGGAAAATACGGCAACGGCGATACCGGCTGGTTTATCCGTGACCGGTTCGGGATGTTCATCCACTGGGGGCTTTATGCGATGGCCGCCCGCCACGAGTGGGTCCGGAATTACGAGGAGATCAACGACGCGGACTACCGGATTTACTTCGAGCTCTTCAATCCCGATCTCTTCCGCCCCGCCGAATGGGCCCGCGCCGCCAAAGCGGCGGGCATGAAGTACTTCGTCATCACCACCAAGCACCACGAGGGCTTCTGCCTCTGGGATACCAAGTACACCGATTACAAAGTCACCAACACCCCGGCCGGGCGCGATCTACTGCGCGAAGTGGTGGATGCTTTTCGCGCCGAGGGGTTGAAGGTCGGCTTCTACTACTCGCTGATCGACTGGCACCATCCCGACTTCACCATCGACCGCGTTCAGATCGGAAGA
>JBFWIO010000413.1:0-2928 GCA_050255955.1 Victivallaceae bacterium | reverse complement strand
AATTCAGTGAAGGCATTGATTCCACTTTGAAAGCGATGAGCCCAAATCTGCCGTTGCGACCTAGGCTCCAGCAGCAGCGCGTCTTCGTCCGGAGCGTGATCCCAACCATCGTGCAGCAGCTCCGGGCGAATCGTGGCATGATACAGTCCGATACCGTCATAGGAAACGATCAGCAGCTCCGGATTGCCGTCCGTGCTTTTAAGCAGACGCCAATCTTTCAGTTGGCCTTTGATATTGGCAAAGTAGTCCACTTTTCCGGTCTTGCCATCAAATAAACTGACATGCCCCCACAGCGCCCGCCCGATTGCGTCGGGAAATCCATCGGCATTGAGATCTGTTTTTCCCATCACGTCGTATATCCACATCCCGGGAAGGATCCGTTGATCCGGATTGCGGATTCCGCCGTCGGCCCCGATTACGGTCAAATGATAATAGGACGATGCGATGAAGCCTTCGCCGTATGCGGCTATGGAATACGGCAATCCCATTGCAATGGAGGACGTGTCACAACTCCATACGGTCTCCCCATTTTGCGGATCGAGGGCTTTGATCGTTGAATCGGCGCAGGCCAGTCCGATCAGGCCGGTTGTGACCGCCCAGCTTCTGATGCCGCAGGGTAACTGCCGCCGCCATAGCTCGACTCCGTCTCGGGCGCGAAGGCACACGATCTCGTTTCGGTCACTGCGAAGCAACAGTTTATCTTTGCCGAACGCAAGGGCATCCAAAGCTTCCGCCGGGCATTGCGCGCCAAGAAAACGGACCTGATAAAGTTGTCCGGCATCAATTTTAAACGTAAATTTCTTCCCAGATGCCGCCACCGGCACCACTGTGCCGGTATAGCTGTAGGTGTTCCCTTTATAGCTCTCATCCAGCTCCAGGGAGGGTTGATTCGAAAACGGCCGGGATTGTCCGTCGATGGCAAGCTCGACCTTCGGCGAAGCGGATGGCGGATTGAGGTACCATTTGCCGCGGCCATTGTCCTGAGCGAATAACATTATCGCTTCACTCATATAGGTTTCGCCGGGAAATTCCACAGTTAATTCAAGTGGCGCTTTCCCACGGTGGCAGGTCGCGCGATCAAGATTGCCGGTGCAGAGCTTTTCAATATCCGGAATATTCGGCGAATTGATCACAAAATTGCGCAAATCAAGGCGTCCGGGCGAGAAACCGGCGTAACGCCAGACATCAGTTGCCGGAACCGCCGATCGGGGCGGAACCCGCACCGGGACGGCGGCGTTCCAGAGGCGTTGCAGTTCGCGTGGCAGTGTCCCCGCGGGATACCCTTGCGCATCTTCCGGCAAGTAAAATGCAGGGGCATCCAAATTCAGCATCGGAGTGGAAAATTTGCCGAATCCGGCTAAAGCCAGCGCTCCAGTCGTGGACTGACGCAACAGAAAAACGTCAGGCGCAAGCATGCGAAACTGATAATGCTCTTTGCCGGGATAAAGCAGCGTTCCCACCGTCATGCTCTCGCCTTTTTCCAGGTGGGAGCTAAAATACTGCCGGATCAAGTCCGGCCGCAATGCGGCCCCCGGCGTGGCATCGGAACGGAAAATTCGGCTTTCCAGCGGCACATTTGCGGCCCAGGCCATTTGCAGAAGTCTGCCATTGAATCCGATTTCGGCACCGTCCGCGGTTCGGCGTGCCGCATACGGCGTGCGCCATGTCAAAATGCCGTTGAAACAGTCTTTTTCCGGAGCGGTCACGGTATCGCTGAACAGCATGAAATCATTATCTTTGACTATGATCCGCCTCCGCCAGTCCGCACCGCAATAACGGTCTGCGAACATGGTTAAATAGTCCACTCCATTGATTTTTCCAGGCGATTCGCACCGTAAATCGGCATGAACTTTTTCGGCTTTACCGGTGCGATCCAATGTCAGGGTGTTGCGGTTCAGGGGAGTCGTTGAATTTGTGTTCTGAACAAAGAACGGCAACGAGTTCCAGCTCAGCCGTGCCAGCATCCCCGGATAGGTCTGGTCGCCTTTGCCGGAATCCCCGGTGCCGATGTCGGCGGTTCCGGAACCGGTCAGACAGAAAAAGAGATCGTCCGGCGAAAAACCGTTGCGGTAGCTGACGTACAGAGGAGCGTTCCGCCGAGGGGAAACCATTTGAAATCCCAAGTAATCGGCATTTTTGGCCGCAATCGCCCCGCCATCCTGCCACGCGTGGTTGTCGGAACTGAGTTGCCACCACGTTTGATTGTCAACTCCTTTCAGGTCTTGTCGCAACCGTCGCATTGCCGGCGAGTCGGCCAGATGGGCCGCCAGATTCAAAACTCCGCCGACCGGATAGCTTTGGCGCCAGAAACCGGGATAAGTGTCCTCATAGCCGGAAATACCGATTGCTCCGCCGGTATTGTCCATGGCCGCGGCAGACAACCGGGCCAGTTCCTCAAGTTGTTCCGGCGGCACCGCCACACCGGCGGCTCGATTCTGTACAGCGTGAAGCAGAAAAATATTGAGATTAATGAAAACTCCGGTGGAAAGTACGGTAGGTCGATATTCCCTGCGGCAGGCGGCGAACCAACGGTCGCCTTCTTCAATTTTTCGGGCGATGAAGCGGCCGGTTTCGCTGTCCCTTTGCCTTGAATCCAGCCCCCGCCACAGCATTTTGGCGGTTTGGAGATAGCCCCAGGTGCCGTAAACGTGATGACGGTTATCGGCAAATACAGCATGATCTTCGTTTCGCCGCCACCAACTGCCAGCTTCGCAAATCAGGTATTGGAGAAAAATCCGGTCGGCTTTGCGAACAAGCTCCGCCGGAATGAGGCCGCTCCGGGCCCAGTAGTCATAACCGAGAACCACCAGCCCCATGCCGTAATGATTATCCGCAATCGGCTCAAGTCGTTCCAACGACTTGACCATGGCGTCGCGGTACTTTGCGTCACCGGTCAGGCGGTGCGCCTCGGCCAGAGCGTAAAAGTTT
>JBFWIO010000412.1:0-2931 GCA_050255955.1 Victivallaceae bacterium | reverse complement strand
TTGGGAAAGAGAGTCGGGAACACGCTGGAATCCTCGCCGGAACGCACCCGTTCCTCTTTTCGCTTCTTCGCCAGTTCGCGTTTCTGCTTGGTCACTGCGGGGTCTTCGTCGAACATGGCCCGGAATGTCGAGCAGCCGCCGCAAAGCAGCAGCACGGCGAAGAGGAACGCCGGAAATGCGATCAGTCTGCGGTAACGCTTCATAGCGAGTCTCCTTTGATGAAAAAAGGGCGCCGGTATGACGCGGCGCCCTGATCGGAGTCGGATTACTGGAGAATTCCGCCGATTCCCAGCCAACCCTGGATCACCGGCGAGAATTTGATGATGACCGGAGCAAACACGATGCAGACCATGCTCATCAGCTTGATCAGGATGTTCAGCGACGGGCCGCTGGTGTCCTTGCAGGGGTCGCCGACGGTATCGCCGATCACCGCCGCGCCGTGGGTCGGGTTCTTGCTGCCGTCGGGCAGTCTTTTGCCGCCGTGGGCGCCGTTTTCGATGTACTTCTTGGCGTTGTCCCAGGCGCCGCCCGCGTTGTTCAGCATGGTGGCCAGGACGAAGCCGGTGGCGAGTCCGCCGGCAAGAAGGCCCATCACGCCGGCGATGCCGAGAACGAGACCGGTCAGCACCGGAATGATGATCGCCAGCAGCGCCGGGACGATCATTTCACGCTGGGCGCCGGCGGTGGAGATCGCCACGCACTTGGCGTAATCCGGGGTCTCCGTACCTTCCATGATGCCCGGTTTTTCCTTGAACTGACGGCGAACTTCTTCGACCATCGAGCCCGCCGCGCGGCCGACCGCTTTCATGGTCATCGCGCAGAAGAGGAAGGCGACCATGCCGCCGATGAAGAGTCCGCAGATCAGCAGCGGATTCATGATGGTGAGCTGGTACTGGTCGACGAAGGAGAGCAGCGACATCTTGCTGGCCTGCGCCACATCGACGCCCGAACCGATGCCGGAATCGAACTTGCCGATCCAGATTTTGGCCTCTTCGATGAAGCTGGCCAACAGGGCGAGGGCGGTCAGGGCCGCGGAACCGATGGCGAAGCCTTTGCCGGTCGCGGCGGTGGTGTTGCCGAGGGAGTCGAGCGCGTCGGTCCGTTCCCGGACTTCCGGAGCCATGCCGGACATTTCGGCGTTGCCGCCGGCGTTGTCGGCGATCGGGCCGTAAGCGTCGGTCGCCAGGGTGATGCCCAGCGTGGAGAGCATGCCGACAGCGGCGAAGCCGACGCCGTAAAGACCGCGAGCGAACGCACCGGCTTCAGCGCCGAAGCCGCCCGCGAACCCGAAGGCGCAGAGGATGCCGATGACGATGGTGACGACCGGGAGACCGGCCGAATACATGCCGGTCGCGAGACCGTCGATGATGGTGGTGGCCGGGCCCATCTTGGCCTGGCCGGCGATGCCGCGGGTCGGGCCGTATTCAGCGCTGGTGTAGTACTCGGTCGCCTGACCGATGATGACGCCGGCGACCAGGCCGGAGATCACCGCGCCGAAGATGCCCCAGGAGATGAAATCGAGGAAAATCAGGAAGACCAGCGCGACCAGTACGAAGATCGAGCTGCCGAGCGTGCCGGTCAGCAGGCTGCGGAGCAGCTGGCGCTGCGTCGCGCCCTCTTTGCAGCGGACCATGCCGATGCCGAGAATCGAAAGGAAGGTGCCGAATCCGGCGACGATCATCGGGGAGAGCACCAGCTTGGTCGCCTGTTCCGGGTCGAACGCGCCGCTCTGGGCCGCGACGGCCGCGCCGAGCGCGGCCGTGGCCAGGATTGAGCCGCAGTAGGATTCGTAGAGGTCCGCGCCCATGCCGGCGACGTCGCCGACGTTGTCGCCGACGTTGTCCGCGATGGTGGCGGGGTTGCGCGGGTCGTCTTCCGGAATACCGGCCTCGACTTTGCCGACGAGGTCGGCGCCGACGTCGGCCGCCTTGGTGTAGATGCCGCCGCCGACACGGGCAAACAGCGCCTGGGTCGAAGCGCCCATGCCGAAGGTCAGCATGGTGGTGGTGATGTGAACGAGTTTTTCAGACTGGGTGCAGCCCTGGGAGACCAGGTCCATGCCGAGGAAGCTGAGTCCGTCGGCCATGTGGGCGGTGGTGAAGACGAGTTTATCGAGGATCAGGTACCAGAGGCAGATGTCGATCAGGCCGAACCCGACCACCACCATACCCATCACCGCGCCGGAGCGGAAGGCGACCTGGAGGCCGCGGTTCAGCCCCTCGCTCGCCGCCTGGGCGGTACGGTTCGAGGCGCGGGTGGCGGTCTTCATGCCGATAAAGCCGCAGAGGCCGGAGAAGAAACCGCCGGTGAGGAACGCCACCGGAACAAACGGGTTCTGGATGTGGAAAATCGCCAGAACGCTGAAGAGAACGAAGAGAACGAAGAAAACAACGCCGACCACCTTGTACTGCCGCCAGAGGTAGGCCATCGCGCCTTCGCGGACGTAACCGGCAATCTCCTTCATCCGGTCGGTGCCTTCATTCGCGGCGATCATCTTCTTATAGAAGACCATCGCCATCAGAATGGCAAGAATGGCCGAAAAAGGCGCCGACCACCAGATTGCGGGCATTCCCCACTGCATCGAGATCGTTGACGACGCGGGAGACGCAACCGCCTCTTCCGCGCCGGCCGTGACCGCCCCCAGTGCAAGGAGCAGACAGGAGAGTGAGATTTTTTTCATCCATTCCACCTTAGTTATATGATGTTACCGGTCCGTTTCCGAACCGCCTTTCCGGGCATTTCCAGCCGGAGTCCGGGCAAAAAAATTTTGCCGTGCCACGCTCCGGTAAAATTATACTCGGATTTACAATAGTTTCATTTTTCCGAATTGCAAGATCGCCCGAATGGTGATACATTAATTTTATTGCATTTTTTCAATACAGGAGCAACAAATAGAAATGAGCGAAGAAAATCTGGAGTCCGGCGCCGAAC
>JBFWIO010000411.1:0-2950 GCA_050255955.1 Victivallaceae bacterium | reverse complement strand
CCCAAATTACCGGCGCGTGTAAAAACCTGCCGCGGATTGACGCGGCCCTGGCGTCGAAAGCGGCATTGATTCTTTACCGTGTGCCGAATATCACTTCGGAGAACTTTTGGATATTGCCGCAGGACGTACTGATTCCGGGCGACGTCGCCGATTCCCTGTCTGTACGCGCCTGCCGCGGCGAATATGAACCGGCTTCCCTGCTGATCCAGCCTTTGCGGAATATTGATCACCTGACCATCGCCGCGTCCGATCTGGTCGGTGCCGACGGGCGGCGCATCGGCGCGGATCAGATCGACATAAAGTATGTCAAGGTCTGGTATCAGGCGGGCGGCGCCGGAAAGTCGATCAATTACAGCAACGGCGAAATCCTTACGCCGGAACTGCTGGTCAATGATCCGGAACTGGTCAGGGTTGATGAGCAGCAGAAAAAGGATTTCCTGAAATTGACCTTCCCGAATGAAACCCGCTATGTCGACATCAGCGACCACACCAAAATCGACCATAAGGTTTACAAAAACTCCGAATTCCCGGTGAAAGACGCTCCCCGACTGCAACCGGTCAACCTGACGAAAATGCATAATCAGCAATTATGGATCACCGTCCACGTCCCGGAAGATGCTGTTCCGGGCAATTACACCGGCAGCATCAAACTCAGTGCCGCCGGCGGACCGCTTGCGGAGGTCGGACTCCGTGTCGAGGTGCTGCCCTTCCGCCTGCTGCCGCCTTACTATACCGCGTCGATTGATTATCACGGCAGTCTCGACAAGGATGGCACCATCAGTTCGCGGGGAAAGACGCATGAGCAGATGCTCGCCGAACTGAAGGATATGCGCGCACACGGCCTGACCAATGTTCAACACTATTTCGAGGTCACTCCGGAGAGTTTGAGCGATGTCATGGCCCTGCGCAAAGCGGCCGGATTCTCCAACGACACCTTGTACCTGAAGGGACACCGCATCTATTTCCTGACCGACAAGCCCGCGGATATCGACAAGATCCGCCGACAGGTCAGGACAATCATCGACATGGCTCAAAAGCTCGGCGCGAAAGAGGTCTATTTGTACGGCCGCGACGAAGAGACCGGCAAGATGCTGAACCTTCAGCGAAAAGCGTGGGAAGCCGCCCGGGAAGAGGGCGCAAAAATCTTTGTCGCCGGACAGCGCGACAACGCCGAATTCATGGCGGACATTCAGGATGTTCACATCAAAGCCGGCTGGCCGGATGATGACGTCAGTGCGAAAATCCATGCGCACGGCAACCGGATCTTCATGTATTCGGGCCCCATGGCCGGGATTGAGAATCCTGCGGTTTATCGGCGGAATTACGGCCTGATCATGTACAAACACGGTTATGACGGCATCGCCGACAACGCCTATCAGCACACCTTCGGCGCCATATGGAATGATTTCGACCATAATATTTATCGCGCCCACAGTTTCACCTATCCCACCGCCGACGGGGTGATCGACACCATCGCCTGGGAAGGCTATCGGGAAGCGATTGACGATGTGCGCTATCTCACCACTTTGGAAGCCGCGTTAAAGCAGGCGAAAGCCCGGAGCGGGAAAACCGCGAAACTCGAAACCGCCGTCAATGACGCGGAACAATTTTTAAGCCGGATCAAAAATACACGCATGGTTGAATCGACCAACCCTGATCAAATCAGAAATCAGGCAATTGATCTGATCCTTGCGCTGCAATGATCCTTTCTCTTTCAAATTCCATCAAAAATCAACGATATTTTGACAACAGGCAATTATGACGATCCATTCTTTTTCCGACGAACTTCAGCGTACCCGGCCGGATTATGTGGTTTTCCGGCCATCCGGCAGGAGCGATCTGGCGGACAGCGCCAACGAGCATTTTCTGGTCTTTCGCCGCGGCGACGGCACACTGGCCGCGATCTGGACCCAGTCGAGTTTCGAGGGCAGGCACGACCAGCACATCGTCTTTGCCGAATCGGACCGCGACGGCGTCAAATGGTCCGCGCCGCGACTGATCGCCGGAGGCCGCTCCAACCCGGATACCGGTGAAAACATGTGCAGTTGGGCTTTCCCGCTGGTCAGCCGTTCCGGCCGGATCTACGTCCTGTACATCCGTCACATCGGGCGCAACGACATCGCCACCCACACCACCGGAATCATGACCGGGATCTGCAGCGACGACAATGGCGCCAGCTGGAGCGCCCCGCTTCCGGTGCCGATGCCGCCGACCCGCTGGGATTCGACCGACCCCACCATGCCGCCCTCGATCATCATCTGGCAGAAGCCGCTGCGGTTCGGCGACGGCCACTATCTCTCCGGAGTGACCCGCTGGGTCAGCCCGTCGCGCTATACGGTGCCGCCGGGGAGCTGGATCAACTGGCACTCGGTGGTCGATATGATCCGTTTCGAAAACATCGACGACGACGTGCCGCCGGACCGGCTGCGGATCACCCTGCTGACCGTGGGGGACCGCAGCCTCACGTTTCCGGTGCCGGCTTATCCCGAACTCTCCGGGCTGCAGGAGGCGAGCCTGGCCGAGCTGCCGGACGGCCGGATCATGGCGGTGATGCGTTCGGTCAGCGGCTCGCCGGTCTACAGCGTTTCCGCCGACGGTGGCGAAAGCTGGAGCAAGCCGGAGAAACTCTGCTACGGCGACGGCCTCCCGGCGATCCTCCACCCCCTGAGCCCGTGCCCGTTTTATCGCATCGCGGACGGCGAATTCGTCCTTTTCATCCACAACAACGACGGCAGTTTCGGCCCCTGGCGCGAGCACGAGGGCAACTGCCGCCGCCCGGTCTATCTGCTGTACGGAAAATTCAACCCGGACGGCCGCCAGCCGGTCGATTTCTCGGTGCCGATCAGCTGGTTCGACAGCGACAACGTCGAACTTAACGGGCGTTCGGACCTGGCGCTCTATTCGAGTCTCGAGTGGCTCGACGGCCGCCCGGTGCTGTGGTATCCCGACC
>JBFWIO010000410.1:0-2975 GCA_050255955.1 Victivallaceae bacterium | reverse complement strand
GTGTTCCACCATAGGACGGTAACGATTGTTTGCGGTCTTCTTGATCATTGTTGTGTTCCAAATAGTTCAATGTCTTCCATAAATTATAGCAAACTTTGTCGAAAAAGTCAAGAAGGTTCAAAAAAATTTTTTGAAATTGTTTGAAAAGTGTCGGGATGATGTTATATTAATTGCTAAACGTATTTAGCTAACGAGGATCAAGATGGTTTCGATTACCAAAATTGCGCTGGCGACCGGGGTCAGCCGGACTGCGGTGTCGTTCATTCTCAATGGCAAGGCGCGGGAGTTGCGCCTGGCCGACGAGACGGTCAAAAAAGTGCTCGCCTATTGCGAGAGCGTCGGCTACGCTCCCAACATCCATGCCCGGCGGATGCGCTCGAAGTTCGCCGCCAACATTCTGGTGTTGCTCAATCACGGACGCAACAACGGCGAGGTCAATCCCTTTTCGGACTACAACGCGGCGATGATGGCCGGCGGCATCGCCAACGCCGCCGAGCGCGCCAATTACACCTTCAAAGTCGTAACCGGCGATCCGGCGGCCAGCGGCGAACAGATTTTCAAAAGCCTGCGGAGCCGCGAGAGCGACGGTTTGATCGTCTACGGTTCGCCGCTGCTGCCGGAGTGGGTCGATCGCTTCGGGCGCGAAGGACGCGCGGCGGTCGAAATCGGCACCGTCCGCAATGACTGCGTATCGGCAGTCGGGGTCGGGCACGCCGAACTGAGCCGGCAACTGACGGCGCAGGTGCTGACGCGGGGGCGGCGCAATTTCCTTTATTTGTCCGGCGGGATCGCGGGCGGGATCGGCGGCGAACGCTACCGGGGCTTCTGCCAGGCCCTCGCCGATGCCGGGCTTGATCCGGAAGCGGTTCCGGTGAGCGAGGCGAACTACAGTGAAGCTCGCGCGTACGAAATTGCGCGCGAACTTGCCGCCGCGAAACTGCCGGACGCGATCGTCTGCGCCAACGACTACATGGCGATCGGCGTGCTGCGGGCGCTTCGCGAACGCGGAATTGATGTCCCCTCGCAAATTTCGGTGACCGGCGGCGACAATGTGGCGGCGGCGCGTTATGTGTCGCCGGGGCTCTCAACCTTTGACAACCGCCCGCAGCAATTGGGGGAAAAGGCGTTTGAAGTCCTGATGGGAATGCTCGCCGGCGAAGCGCCCGGCAACTACCGGATCGAATCGGAAATCGTGCTCCGCGAGTCGATATGAGGAATTAAGAAAGGGGATCAGTATGGCGTTGGTAGTCCAGAAACGTTGTCGGGCGGTGGTCATCGAGAAGCCGCGCCGGGTTGTGTTCCGCGAGATCGAGTTGACCGAGCCGGCGGCGGGGGCGGTGATCGCGCGAACCTTGTTCAGCGCGATTTCGAGCGGCACCGATATGAAGACTTATCGCGGGCTCCAGCCGCCGCAGTCGCTTTATTACCCGCTGGTGCCCGGCTACGAAAACGTCGGGGTAATTGAGGCGGTGGACGGTCCCGGCACCGGTTTTGAGGTCGGCGACCGGGTGATGATCAATGAAGTCCGCCGGTTCGGCAACCTCTGTTCGGCGTGGGGCGGCGGGACGGAAATTTCGATCAAGGACCATACCACGATGGGCGGCATCGACGCGATGGCCAGGATTCCCGATAATGTCAGCGACACTGACGCGGTGCTCGCCTACCTTGCCTGCGTGGCGCTCAAGGGGGTGAAGCGCCTGCCGCTTGCAGACCGCAAAACGGTGGTGGTGACCGGGGCCGGGATGGTGGGGATTTCGATGATGCAGTTGTTGAAGATTTACAACCCGACGCTCACCGTGGTTGCGATCGACCCCAATGCCTTTCGCCGTTCGATTGCCGGACATTACGCGGATTACGTGCTGGCGCCGGAGAGGGCGGAGCAGGAATTGCTTGAGCTGACCTCCGGCAAAAAAGCGGATATTGTGGTCGAGTGTTCGGGCGACACCAATCTGGTGGGGACGCTTCACCGTTATCTCAAGGACGGCGGCTGGGGGGCGACTGATGAGCCGGGCCACATTCATTTGCAGGGCGACTATCCGGGTCGGATCGTGATGGACGCCTACAATTTCTGGTTTACCAAGAATTGCACGATTACCATGACTTGCGCTCTTGCACCCGGCGGCAAGGAGGAGATGTTGCGCTATCTCGCCGAGGGGAAATTTTGTACAAAGCACTTGCCGGTGGAGATCTGGCCGGTGTCGAAGTGTGCCGAGGCGTTCGCGTACAAGGAAGAGCGGGGCGAGGAAGTTTTCAAAATCATTTTTGACTGGAGCAAGTGAAAATGGCGGACTATCGGTGGGGATTGGCGTGCTGGGGTTTGCGGGAGACGCCGCTTGAGGGGCAGTTGGCGATGGCGAAGCGGTTGGGGGTGTCGCTATTGGAGCTGGGGATCGGGGGGCATGGCAATGACTTTATCCAGCTTGATGCGACGCCGGAGCGGCTGGCGGAGTGCCGGGCGAAGTTTGCGGCGGCGGGGGTGGATTTGGAATTCGGCTCGACCGGGAACGACTTTACTGTTGCTGATCCGGCGGGGGTGGCGGCGGGGGTGGCGGCGGTCAAAAAAGCGATCAAACTCGGGTCGGAGCTGGGGGTGAAATATCTTCGGATTTTCGCCGGGTTTTCGCCGGAGGCGGAGGTGACGGGGGAGCGGTGGCGGCGTCAGGTGGGGGCGTTGCGTGAGGTATATGCTTATGGGGCGGAGTGTGGGGTGTTGCCGGTGGTGGAGACGCATGGCGGGGTGGAGGCGCGTCCGGGGGGGGAGTGTCATCACACGATGAGTACGAGTACCTCGATGGGGGCGGTGCGGCGGATGTTGGGTGAGGTGTCGGGATTGCGGTTGAATTATGATCCGGCGAATTTGTATGCGGCGGGGGTGGATCCGGTGGAATTTTTGCGGGAGTTTCGCGGGGTGGTGTCATATTGTCACTTGAAGGACTTTGTGAATCGGGCGGGGACGGATGCGTGGAGGCCGGGGG
>JBFWIO010000409.1:0-2989 GCA_050255955.1 Victivallaceae bacterium | reverse complement strand
CGAAAAATCGAATGTCAAACCGGTTTTGCATTTTTTTTGAATTTTTTTTATGATGCCTGCAAAAGAAGCGCATTGCAGTAAAACAAAAGCGCCGGTGCGGCGTCTTTTTGAATAAAGATACGGTACCCGAACTTGAAATATCGGCGGGAAGTGATATTTCTATAGCAAAAACACGGAGTATTGATATGGATCGCAGGGAATTTCTCAAAAGTTGTCTGACGCTCGGCGTGCTCGGCGCAGTCGCCAGGCTCAGTCCCGCTTTTGCCGGCGTTGATACTCCGGCCGGGAACCGTACCTCCGGCAAGGCCAGAGCGGTCATCGAGCTCTGGATCTGGGGCGGGCCATGCCAGCTCGAATCATTTGACCCCAAACCCGACGCCGGCAAGGATTACAACGGCGGCCGCGGCGCCATCCCGACCAATGTCGATGGGATCAAAATCAGCGATTATATGCCCGAACTGGCCAAACAAGCCGACAAATATTCAATCATCCGCAGCATGACCCACCCCTTTCGCGGGCATGAGTCGGCGACCTACCTGATGCAGACCGGGCGCACGCCCGGCGACGGCATCACTTATCCTGCCATCGGTGCGCTGCTGGCAATGCAGAAGGGCGGCCATGTCCAGCACCATCTGCCCGCCTACGTCGCGTTGACCACCAGCAAGGGGCGGTTCTCCGAATGCGGCTTTCTCGGCGAACGTTTCGCCCCCTTTGCCACCGGCGGCAATCCCACCGCGGCCAAGTTTCAGGTTGACGGCTACACGCCCGCCGGGGGGCTCTCCCAGGCGGCGATCGAACGGCGCTTCCAGTTTGCCAAAAATCTCGACAGCTTCGGCAAACAGTACGCCGGTCATGGCCAGTTCGACCTCTTCGACAAAGCCGACCGCGAAGCCCGCGAAATCATGTTTGGAAAAGCCGCCGAAGTCTTTGATCTCTCCAAGGAAAGCAAGGAGATGCGCGAGCGCTACGGGATGACCAAATTTGGTCAGTCCTGCCTCGCCGCCCGCCGCCTGGTCGAGGCCGGGGTGCCCTACGTCACCATCAACGCCTCGGGGTGGGACACCCACAAACGTCACTTTGAGACCCTTGCCAAAATCGCCCCCGAAATGGATCGGGGAGTGGCGACGCTGTTGGCGGACCTTCACGAACGCGGCTTGCTCGACCAGACCGTGGTCTGGTGGACCGGCGAATTCGGGCGCACTCCCAAAGTCGACTGGGACGCTCCGTGGCAGGGCGGACGCAATCACTTCAGCGACTGTTTTTCGGCCATGGTCGCCGGCGGCGGCTTTGCCGGCGGCCGGGTGGTCGGATCATCCGACGCCACCGCCAGCCGGGTTACCTCACGGCCGGTCTCCCCGGTCGATTTGCTCGGCAGCATCTACGAACTCTGCGGCATCAACCCTGATCAGGCGTTCCCGAAAAATCCGATCAATTTGAAAACTCCGATTCTTCCCGCCGCCGATCCCAAAACCCGGCTCCGCGAACTCTACGCCTGAGGCGTGGGGGATCGTCAGCGCGGGGGAATCGAACCGGGGTGGAGCAGTACGCCGCCTTCTATCCCGGAATTACTCCCGGTTCCCCGGACTTTTTCGCTCGTTTTGCGGTCAGCGGAGTTTGAGCGTGGAGAGGGCGATCAATGCAAAGACGATGGCGATGATCCAGAAGCGGACGACAATTTGGGTTTCGGTCCAGCCTTTGCGTTCAAAATGGTGGTGGATGGGGGTGCAGAGAAAAACCCTTTTGCCGGTGGTTTTGAAGCTGGCGACCTGAATCATCACGGAGAGCATTTCCATCAGGAAGACGAAGCCGATCAGGAGGAGCAGAAATTCCTGGCGGGTGAGCACGGCGAGGAGACCGATCGCTCCGCCAAGCGCGAGGCTGCCGGTGTCGCCCATGAACATGGCGGCCGGATTGCAGTTGTGCCAGAGGAAGCCGATACATGCTCCGCCGATGGCGGCGGAGAACACCACGGCGTCGCTGATGCCGTTGATGTAGGGAATATTGAGGTACCCGGCGAAGATCCGGTGGCCCATCAGATAGGCGAAGGTGGCGAAAGTCAGGACCGCGATGAAGGTGCAACCGCTGGCGAGGCCGTCTTTGCCGTCGGTGAGATTGACGGCGTTGGACATCGCGACGATGGTCAGTACGGCGACGGCGGGGACCAGCCAGGAACCGTTGAGGACCGGGGCTTTGAGAAAGGGGACCATCAGCTGGTACATGTATTCACCGGGTCCGGGGAGCTTGCAGAGGAAGGCGACGGCGAGACCGGCGATCAGGAACTGGCCGAAGAGTTTGAGCCGGGCGGAGATGCCGTCGCGATTTTTCTTGAAGACTTTCTGGTAATCGTCGAGGAATCCGAGCGCGGCAAAGGCGGCGGTGCTGCCGACCAGCACCAGCGAAATCGGGTTGGTGATGACCGTCCAGAAGAGCGATGAGAGCACCACCGCGCCGATGATCAGAAGCCCGCCCATGCAGGGGGTGCGTTCTTTCTCTTTGTCCACCCATTCGGGCGGGAACAAATCGGCATAGCGGCTCGCCGCCTGGGTGTTGAGCCGCTTCAGCGTGCGTGCGGTCCAGGGACCGAGGAGCAGCACCAGCAAAAAGCCGGTTGCGGCAGCGCCGCCGGCGCGGAACGATACGTATTCAAAGAGGCGAAGAGGGCCGAAAAATTCGCTGTAATTCGCTAACAGATAAAGCATTTCCTTTGAGCTCCGGGAGATTTTACCGGAATGGTTTCCGGACTTCGGGTCGGGTGCGGCTATACTTTACCACCACAAGCTGAATTTTCCATCTCCAAACTGTAAAAAAAACTTCTTTTTATCGCGTCCGGCGCACCGTTATCGGATGCCCCTCTTTGCACCTCTGCCGGTTGGTGATCTGTTCAATTTTGAAAAACTTTCGTTTTTTTTTGGAAAAGCCTTGACAAAATTGAAAATTTTTGCTACAATTATAAACAGGTTTACAAATTATGAGATCGGAAGAGCGTCGT
>JBFWIO010000408.1:0-2990 GCA_050255955.1 Victivallaceae bacterium | reverse complement strand
ATGCCGGGGCCGTTGGGGAAGCCGACACTGCTGACCATTCCGTGGGTGAGAAAGAAATATTTGGCCGGGAGGTCGAGCCCGTTGAGAAGCGCCATCAACTGCTCGGACTTGAATTCAAAGAAACGGCAGCTGTTGACCCGCAGCGCGATGCCGGAGCCTACCGCGAGCACGGTCAGGGCGAAAAACAGTATCGGTTGCTTGTGAATTCTTTTTTGCATGATATAGTATAAATGCGAAAGTTCAAAAAAGCAAAGTCCGGAGCTCGGGAGCCGCCGGTTTTTCGGTGCGGTCGCGCTTTTTCTTTTTTTTTGCCGGAATATGGCTTGAAAAAAGCGCAAAGCATGCTATTTTATGAATCTGTGTTCAGAATATTTTTGACAAATTCAATATAAAGCGAGGTATGTCATGGCACATAAAAAAGGTCAGTCGAGCAGCCGCAACGGTCGCGACAGCAATCCGAAATATCTGGGGATCAAGGCTTACGGCAGCGAATTCGTCAGCGCCGGCTCGATCATTGTGCGTCAGCGCGGCACCCGTTTCCGGCCGGGCAAGAACGTCGGCTGCGGCCGTGATTTCACGCTCTACGCGCTCTGCGACGGCACTGTCGAATTCAAAAAAGAAGCCCGTCTGGTCAATATTCTTCCGGCCGTCTGACGGACGGTTCGACAATTTACCTGAAAAACCCCGGATTCGTCCGGGGTTTTTTGCATTTACGCGGTTGCGGCGATATATTGATCCGCCGTGACAATAGTACCCGAAATTCAGATTGCGAGGTTCCAAAATGTTTGTGGATAAAGCGACCATCACCGTCCGTGGCGGCAACGGCGGCAAAGGCTGTTGCAGTTTCCGGCGCGAGAAATTCATTCCCCGCGGCGGTCCCGACGGCGGCGACGGCGGCAACGGCGGCAACGTCATTCTGCGCAGTTCCCACGACCAGCAGAGTCTGGTCGATCTGACTTTCAACCGGCACTATGCCGCTCCCAACGGGATCAACGGCAAGGGTAAGACGCTTCACGGCCGCAAGGGTGAGGACATCACGCTGACCGTTCCGGTCGGCACCGTGATCACCGACAAGGTCTCGGGCGAATTGATCGTTGACCTCGCCGAGGCCGGCCAGGAATTCGTGATCGCCCGCGGCGGACGCGGCGGACGCGGCAACACCCGGTTCGCCACCAACTTCAACCGTGCGCCGCGCGAAAGCGAGCCGGGCGAAGAAGGCGAAGAAAAAATCATTTTCCTCGAACTCAAGACCATCGCCGACGTCGGTTTGGTCGGTTATCCCAATGCCGGCAAATCAACGCTGTTGCGCGCGGTTTCGGCGGCGCGGCCAAAGGTGGCGCCGTATCCGTTTACCACCCTCAATCCGGTGGTCGGGATCATCGAGTATCCGGACTTTTTCCGGCTCACCGTGGCGGACATTCCGGGGCTGATCGACGGGGCGCATGCCAATGTCGGACTCGGGCATGCCTTTTTGAAGCACATCGAGCGCACCCATCTTCTGGCCTTTGTGCTTGACATGGGCGGGGTGGACGGGCGTTTGCCGTGGGAGGACTTCCGCCATCTGCAGAACGAGCTTGAGCTCTATATGAAGGGCCTTTCCAAGCGCCCGGCGATCATCGTCGCCAACAAGATGGACCTTGAGAAGAGCGCCGAGAACCTGGAAATCCTGCGCGGGGAGCTGTCCAGCGAGCTTTTTGAGATCGTCCCGGTCTCCGCCGAACGCGGCGAAATCGGCGATCTTAAGGAAAAACTCCGCGAGATGGTCGAGAAACTCAAAAAGTCGCCTCTCGATTTTTAACTTTTGATCCGGTCCGCTGTGCCGGGCCCCAACTTTTGACCGAACTATGAAAAAGATTCTGATCAGCGCCGGGCCGACCCGGGAGAAGTATGATGCTGTCCGCTTCTGGAGCAACCGCTCAAGCGGCAAAATGGGCTATGCCCTGGCCGCCGCGGCCGCCGCGCGGGGATGGTGCGTGACGCTGGTCTCCGGCCCGGTTGCGCTTGACGCCCCCGCCGGGGTCGAACTCGTCCGGGTCGAATCCGCCGCCGAGATGGCCGAAGCGGTCAAAACCCGCGCTCCGGAGATGGATGCGGTAATCATGGCCGCCGCGGTGGCCGATTACCGCCCGGTTGAACCCTTTGCCGGCAAGATGAAGAAGATGCCGGGAAAATTGGTGATCGAGTTTGAGCGAACCGAGGACATCCTCGCTTCGCTCGGACAAGTCAAGCGACCGGGCCAGACGCTGGTCGGCTTCGCCGCCGAAACCGACGATCTGCTTGTTCACGCGGCCGGAAAACTTGCGCGCAAGAACCTCGACTGGATCGTCGCCAACGATATCGGGGCCGCCGGCCGCGGTTTCGCGGTTGACACCAATGCGGTGACTTTGCTGAGTTCGACCGGGACGCAACTTGAGTTGCCGCTCGCGTCCAAGGCGGAAATTGCCGGGAAGATTCTCGATACCATTTTTGGCGGCTGAGCGACGGGGCCTGAATTTGAACAGCGGGAGTGACAATACCATGGATGTTCCGGTTCTGCTGACCGTTTTCAACCGTCCCGCGACTTCGTTTCGGGTGCTGGCGGCGATCCGCGCCGCGGGAGTGTCGCGTCTCTACATCGCCGCCGACGGCCCCCGCGCCGACCGGCCGGGCGAAGCCGAACTCTGCGCCGGGCTCCGCGCGCAACTCCTGGCCGCAATCGACTGGCCGTGCGAAGTCAAAACTTTGTTCCGTGAACAAAATCTCGGCTGCGGCCGGGCGATGGCTTCGGCGGTGGACTGGTTTTTCTCCGAAGTCGAGGAGGGCATCATCCTCGAAGACGACTGCCTGCCCCATCCTGATTTTTTCCGCTTCGCCGCCGCCGCGCTCGCTTTTTACCGCGCCGACGAGCGCGTGATGTGCATCAACGGCACCCAGCTGGCTGCCGGCTGGAGTGCCGGGCAATGGAGCTGCGGGTTTTCGCGCTTCGCCCAGATTTGGGGATGGGCTTCGTG
>JBFWIO010000407.1:0-2997 GCA_050255955.1 Victivallaceae bacterium | reverse complement strand
CGATCACCTGTCCGATTGCGGTTTCCATTTGCGGCCGGATTTCCGCCATAACCGGATAGCGTCCGATCAGATCATCCACAAATCGCTTCATTTATCCTGGAATCCCGTGTCAATTTTTGCTGTTTTCTTTTCAGCCGCGTCAAAGACATTTTGAAAATTGGATCAAAAGATAATGTAATGCCGATTTGGCGAAAAATCCACTGGTCAAGCGGGATTTCCGGCGATAAAGTGGGATATGGAAGAAAAGAGAGAGGGGGATTCCCGCCAGAAGCCTTTCGGAGGCCCCGCGTGCCAAAGCGCCGGTACCCCGGTCAAGGGCAGTGCCCTTGCGCAGAGTCAAGAGGGCACGGAGCCCTCTTGCGGAGTGTGAGGCAGCGCCTCGCCTCCCCCGCTCCGGGCGGGCGCACTGCGCCTTTGACTCTCACCGCTCCGTTGTCGCGGGTGTCCAAGAGCGGCATCCAGCGTAATTCGCCCGGCCCGAGCGGAGACGCCAAAGGTGTCGGAGCGACCGGCCGCGCCAGCGCCCACGCTAAACTTGAAAAACCATTCCCCCCGAGCCGAGAGAGTGTCAGCGACCGGCTCGTTATCCCGAGGCCGACGGTCGGCCTGCTTCGCTCGATGTCGTTCGCCGGTCACTTCGTGACTCGGCTGCCGACCTCGCTCCCGCAGAGTAGTGTGAGCTCCGCTCACGAAAGGGGGAGCGCTTCGCTTAGCTTCGCTCGCGTGGATCGCGAGCGACCAGCGTTTCGCCGCTGGACCACGCCTCCGTACGACGGGGGGCGGGGTTGGCGCTTCGCGCTTTTTTTTATTTTTTTTGGCGCTTCGCGCTTTTTTTATTTTTTTTAGCCTGCGGCGCTTTTTTTATTTTTTCGCCGCAAAGTCCAGCATGATGTTCGCCGCTTCATCCAGCACCGGGTCCGGACCGTCACTGCGGTTGTTCCGTCCACTCCGCTTCGGCGCCGGATTCTCATCGTCATCCAGCGAGTCCTGCAACTCCTTCTCCGCCAAATATTCCTTCCAACGCTTTTCCTCATTGAGCGAAATCGTCTTCTTCGCCAACTGCTTGCGTATCCGCAAAATCTGCTCGTTCAACTTCTTGTACTCCGGACTCTGCGCCATCCGCTCATCCGACTTTTTCTTCAAGTCCGCCACCCTGCCGTCCACCGTCCGATCCCATACCCGGTACGACTGCTTTGGTATCGAATCCCACGGCAAGTGATTGTCGCTGAACATCTCCCCGACTTCCAACTCCTCCGTGATCGACGGCAACTGAATGTCCGGCGCAATCCCCAACTGCTGCACCGAATCACCACTCACCCGGAAAAACATCGCCGTCTCCAGCCGCACCGAACCCGCCGGGAACTTCCGGTTCACCAGCCCCAGCAACTGCTCCAACGGCCGCATCGTCAACACCGTCCCCTTGCCGAAAGTACGCGAGTCGCCCACCAGCAAACCCCGCCGGTAATCCTTGATCGCCCCCGCGAAAATCTCCGCCGCCGACGCCGAAAACTTGTTGGTCAACAACATCAACGGCCCATCCCAGGCCACCTTCTCATCCTGGTCTCGCTCAACCTCAATCGAACGATTCGCCTGCCGCACCTGAACCACCGGGCCATCCTTGATGAAAAGACCCGTCATGGTAATCGCCTCCGGCAAACTGCCGCCGGAGTTGTTGCGCAAATCCATAATCACCGCATCGACCTTCTCCTTCTTGAAGTCAGTCAAAATCTTCTCGACATCACGAGTGCAACTCTTGAACTCCGGATCCCCCCGGAACGCCGCCGCAAAGTCCATGTAAAAACTCGGCAGCCAAATCACCCCGATCTTGAACTTAGTACCGTCCTTGCGCGTCAGCTCCTTGATCTCGCTCTGCGCTTCGCTGTCCTTCAAAATCACCTTGGCACGGGTAAGCGTGAAGTTCTCCGGCACCGCGTTGCGGCCCTTTTTGCCCGGCAGCACCGTCAACGTCACCTTGCTCCCCGCCGGACCGCGAATCAATTTAACCGCGTTGTCCACCGACATATCAATCACATCGACCGGCTCGCCCTTTTCCTGAGCCACCGCAATAATCCGGTCCTCGGGATGCAACCGCCCGTCCAGCGCGGCCGGGCCGCCCGGCACCAGTTCAACCACCCGGATATAACCGTCGTCACTGGTCAGCGTCGCACCGATCCCGCTCAGCGAAAGACTCATGTTGATCTCGAAATCCTCATCCGCCTTGGGCGGCAAATACCCCGAATGCGGGCCGTAAACCTGCGCCAGAGCCATCAGATACAAACTCAGAATGTCGATCTTGTCACGCTGATCATAAATATTTTTGAGATCGCGCAACCGCTGCAGGATCTTTTCCTCCGGCGTTTTGCGCTCCCACATCGCCCGGATCGCCAGGACTTCATCATTGTTTTTTTCGGCTTCGACGTCTTTGCCGTTCTTTTTGTTCTCTTTTTCCTTGCGGTTCCGGTCGTCGAGTTCCAGCGAACGCTTGACCAGCCGATAGTTGAGAACATCGCTCTTGAGCTTGAGATTCCACAGCTTGAGAAGCTCGGCGTCGTTCGCCGCCCGCGGCAGCTTGCGGCGGTCGGCCTCAAAGGATTCGTCGACGGTGAAGTCCATCGGCTTCTTGAGCGTCTCCTCGGCGAACTTGCGATACTGCTCCAGCCTTTCCTGAAACCGCTTGTAGACGGCAAAGGCGAACGAACTGTCGCCCTCCCGCAACTGGTTCACCAGCAAATGCCGCTGCGGCTCAAAAGACCGCACGTCCTCCTCGGTGAAATAAAGCTTGTTGGGATCCAGCGTCTTGAAGTATTCGTCAAAGAGCTGACTCGACACCTTGTCGTCAAAAAGACGCTGCCGGTAGTGCTGCTTTTCGATCATATTGGCGGTCAATTTGGTGATCACCTTGAGTTTGTCGTCCTCGGTCAGATCCGCCCCGGTGCAAGTATTGAGCAAGGCCAGCGACATCACCGCCAGCAGGCCGGACAACAGGAATTTCTTCTT